>CAYHRR010000623.1:0-2561 GCA_964358875.1 uncultured Planctomycetaceae bacterium
CCGTGCTGATCACCGGAGAGAACGGCACGGGCAAAGAAGTGGTCGCGCGCCGCATCCACCTCGCCGGACCGCGCGCGACAGGTCCGTTCATCACGGTCAATTGCGCGGCGATTCCCTCCGAGTTGATCGAGTCCGAGTTGTTCGGACACGAGAAGGGTAGCTTCACGGGCGCCGTCGACAAACGCGTCGGGCACTTCGAACTCGCCCACGAAGGCAGCCTGTTTCTCGACGAAATCGGCGACATGCCGCTCGCCGCGCAGGCCAAGGTGCTGCGCGCGCTCGAAACTCACGAAGTCACGCGCGTCGGAGGCGCGAAACCGATCGCAGTCGACATCCGCGTGCTCGCTGCGACCAATGCCGACCTCACGCAAGCGGTCGAGGCCAAGACGTTCCGCATGGACTTGTTCTACCGACTCAACGTCGTGCCGCTGCGCGTTCCGGCTTTGCGCGAGAGGCTCGAGGACTTGCCCGCGCTGTGCACGCATTTTTTGCGCGAGATCGCGGCGCGCGCCGGCCGTGCGCCGCACGCGCCGGCGGCCGGTGTGCTGGAAATGCTGCAAACCCAGGCCTTTCCGGGCAACGTGCGCCAATTGCGCAACCTGCTCGAAGGCGCGTGCGTGCTCGCCGACGGTCCGACGATCACGCGCGCGGAGTTCGAGCAGATCCTCGCCAACGGCCCGGCACTCTCCTCGGGCACGAGCACGAATCTGCCGCTCGAGGACGATCCTTGGCGCGCGCCGTCCTTCGAGGAGTTCAAGGACCGCAGCGAGGCCTTGTTCTTCAAACGCAAGCTCGCCGAGTACGGCGGCAACGTGAAGCGCACGGCCGAACAACTCGCCATGCAACGCTCGCACCTCTACAAGAAACTCGATCGCTACGGTCTGAAGTAGCGCACGCGACACGCTCGAAATGCAGCGAGGCGCTCGTCATAGACGAGCGCCTCGCGTTGATTTCAGCCGGAAAGCCGCGCTTATTCCGGAATGCGCAGCTTGGTGCCGACCTTCAACTTGTTGGGGTCGTCACCGATCACGTCGCGGTTGGCGTCGTAGATCTTCTTCCACTTCTTGGTCGTGCCGTACACGGCCGACGAGATCGTGCCGAGCACGTCGCCGGTCTTCACCGTGTAGAGCCCGCCGGTCCACTTGGCGTCCGCAGCGGCGACATCGCCGGCCTTGGTCGACGCGCGCTTGAGCACGTCGGCGTCGGCTGTCGGCTTGACCGAGATCAGCACCTTCGCGCCGGCCGCGAGGCTCGTCTCGTCGACGCCCTCATTGGCGACCTTGATGCGCGAAACATGCAGTTTCGAGCCGTAGAACTTCGCCGCCAAGGCGTCGAAAGAGTCGCCGACCTTCCAGGTGTAGAGCATGAAGTCCTCGGACTTCGTGGCTTCGAGGCCTTCACTCGACACCAAGTATTGCGGCGCATTCGGCGTCAGCGGGACGACCGGAGTGGTGCCGGGATTCGCGGGCGCACTCGGCACGACAGCGTTTTTCGCGGTGTTGTCGAGCGGCTTGGGCGCGACGTTCTCCGCACTCGGCGTGCCGACGCCGGCGGTGCCGCCTGCGGTTCCGCCGGTCGACATCACCCCCCCCGGTGCGTTCGTGGCGAGCGGCGCCGGCACGCTCGCAGGGGGTTTGGCGGCCTCCGCATCGCGCGACGCTGCGGCGCCTTCGCGTGCTGCTCCGGCCAGCGGGTTCTTGGACTTCGCGTCCGACTCGGAGTTGAGTGAGATGCCGAGGATGACGGCGACGAGAAACAGGACGGTGACGACGACGATCTTTTCGAGACGACCCATGATGTGGTGAGCCCCCTCCTAAAGCTATGGCCCCCTGGAAGTTGTGCGCTCCGCGGCGACGATCGCGGTGCCTGCTCGGACGCAACTGAGCCGTTTCGCTCACCCGCGCCTCCGCAGGCGGAGAAGAAACCCTAACGCGAGGGACTTTTCCACAAAATCCTGCGTCATCATCGCCTTCAGCCACGGAATGTTGGGGGTCGCGGGCGTGCGGGAGCGCACGTCTCCACCGTCTGCCCACACTCGCCGCCCGAGCTTGAGGCCCCTCGCCGATGCGGCTACCCTCCGCGCCGTTACCCGTCCGTCGCTCCCTCGCCATCCGGCCCTCGCCAGCAGCGCTCCACCGATGATCAGAACCTGCCTCGCCGCGCTGCTCGGAGTCCTGCTGACGGCCTGCGCGAGCACCCCGCCGGCGCAAGTCGACGTCGCCTCCGGCCCGTTGCGCGTCAGCTATGTCGACTACCGCAACCAGACGGTGCTCGAACTGGTCAACACGGCGCACACCGACCGGGTCGAGCAATATTCGAAGGCGCGCGACAACGCCGGCCGCAAAGTGCAGTCGAACGAGATCATGCAGGCCTTGATCGAGTTCCTCGACACCAACGGATTCGCCGAGCTCGCGCAGCCGGGCTCGTGCGCATCCAAGGGCGAAGGACGCGCGCTGTGGGCGATCGAGATCGAACGCGATAGCGCTACACGGCACGTCGTGTATCCCGTTGGGCTCGGAGCCGAACAGAAGAAACGCTACGGCGCGCTGTGGCAGGGATTT
>CAYHRR010000624.1:0-2551 GCA_964358875.1 uncultured Planctomycetaceae bacterium
GCGCGTGTACTACATCCCGTGCCTCGCTTGCGGTCAGCTGATGACGCGCAAGAACTACGCCTCGACCTCGGGCGTCATCATCGATCTGTGCAAGGACCACGGCGTTTGGCTCGATCATCGCGAGCTCGAGCGCATCGTGGCCTTCGTGCGCGGTGGCGGGCTCGCGCGTGCGCGCGAGCGCGAGATCGAGCGCTTGAAGGACGAACAGCGCCGCCTGCGCGCCGCGAAGGCCGAGGTCTCGGTCGTCGGCGAGCACCGGCTCAACGGTGATTGGCTCGGACTCTCGCCGGCGCGACGTACGGGCGTCGACGTGCTCGTCGACTTCCTGTTCGGCGCGGGGCTGTGAGCGCGCGTCGCAGCGCGGATAGCCTCTGAGCCGCCATGAGTCGTGCGCGCCTCGTTCTCACCGCCGTCGTGTTGTTGACCGCTGCGCTTTCGTGGTTCGCGCGCGCGGCGCACCATCGCCGCGTCGAATTGCCGGGGCGCGCGGGCTGGATCACGACCGATCCCGACAGTCAGTACCAGATGCGGCGCGTCGAGCGCGCGTTCGACGACGGCCTGCACGTCGCCGGGAGCGACGAGCGCATGAACGCGCCGCACGGCTCGCCGATTCCGTGGCCGCCTTACTACACGATGCTCTCGGCCGCGCTGCTCAAGCCCTTTGCGCCGGACGACAGCGAGGCGCGGCATGCTTGGATCGAGCGTGCGCTGGGGACGCTTCCGCTGATCTTCGGCGTGTTGGGCAGCGTGCTTGCGGCGCTCGCGGCGCGTCGAATCGCCGGCGATTTCGCAGCCGCCATTGCGGGCGTCGCGCATGCGTCGTGCTACGCGGCCGTCGCGTACGCGCGCGTCGGCAACGCCGACCACAACGCGTTCGTCTCGCTGGTATCGGGCGCCTTGTTGTTCGCGTTTGCGCGCGCCTTGGAGGACGACGTCCTCGATCGACCACGGCGAGCGGCGTTGTGGGGCGTCGGCATGGGGCTGCTCGCGGGCGTCGCGCTCGGAGCGTGGGTGGCGTCGTTGATGTACGTCGTGCAAGCGCAACTCGCCTTCGGCATCTTGCTTCTGGCTCACTCGCGCAAGCCGCGCGCAGGCGTGCCCGCGCTCGGACTCACGTTCCACCTCGCCGCGCTCGTCGCGTCGTTGCCCGCGGTGCTCGCCAGTCCATGGAGAGACGCGCAGCCGTGGATGGTCGTGAATCTGTCGTGGTTCCATCCGGCCTTCCTCGCGCTCGGGGCGGCGGTCTTCGCGCCGCTCGTCGTGCTGCGTGCGCCGTCGCGCATCACACGCGCCTGGCCGTGGATCGTGCTCGTGGCCTTGACACTTCTCGGCGCCATCATTGCGTTCCTCGACATCGGGCCGGCTGGCGCGCTGCGCGAGAGCTTCGCGTGGGTCGGCCGCACGGACGCGTTCATGGCGCGCGTCGGCGAGTCGCGTCCGTTGATCGGCGCTGGAACGGGCGACGCGCTTTTCGAAGCACTCGGGTACAGCGTGCTCGCGTTGCCGTTCGCTTGGATCGCACTCGCTGCCGTCGCGTGGAAAGGCGCGGATTTGCGCCTGATTCCATGGTGTGTCGCCGTTGCACTACTCGCGGCGCAAGCGACGCGACAGGCGCGTTTCGCAGAGGCACTCGCGCTTCCGATGGCCGTCGTGCTCGGCTGGGCGGCGGCGCGAAGCGTGACGAGGTGGCACATGCCGCGTGCCGCAACGCTCGCGCTCGTTCCGCTGCTCGCTCTCGGAAATTGGGACTGCCTGGCAAAGGTCATCAAGCAGTGGAGTTTCGGCGACAACGCCGTGAGCTTCGAGCGCCCGTCGCTGGTCGGCGTGCGCGCGGCGTGCGAGTGGATCGCAACGCAGCCTCGGCGCGCTGCAGGCGAAAGCGTGATGGCCGTGTGGTCGAGCGGTCACGCGATCGAATGGGCGGCCGGGCGTGCGAGTGTCGCGACCAACTTCGGCTCGTACCTCGGCCTCGACGGCTTCAGCGCGCCGATGCGCTTCTTCATGTGCGAGGACCTCGACGCCGCTGACGTGCAACTCGCGGAGCACAACTCGCGCTTTGTTCTCGTCGACAGCGATCTGCCGAACAACCTCAACAATCTGATCGAGTTCGGCGCGCCCGAACGCCGCGAGCGTTACGTCGCCGCCGGCACGGATCGCGTCGGCACGCCGCTGCCCGGCTTTTTCCTCACGCTCGGCGCGCGCTTGATGTTCGACGGCGCGGTCTTCGGTCCGCTCGGTGAAGGCGCGCGCCCGCTCGACCGCCTGCGACTCGTTTGGATCGCTCCATTCACCGATCCGAAGCGGGTCTTGCGGGGACCGAAGGACGTCGCGCCGGCGGCATGGGTTTGGGAGCGCGTCGCCGGAGCGCTGGTCGAAGCGCACGGCACTTCCGGCAATGCGTTCGAGCTCGCGCTCGCCGTCGATTTCGTCGAGGCCAAGCGGCGCGTGGTGTGGCACGACACGACGCATTTCGATGCGAGCGGCATCGCGCGCGTGCGCATTCCCTATGCGACTCAATCCGAAAACGGTGCCGGTCGCGCCGCAGGTCCGG
>CAYHRR010000625.1:0-2543 GCA_964358875.1 uncultured Planctomycetaceae bacterium
CTCGATGGGCTGGGTGATTTCCCGCGGCCAGCTCAAGAACAAATACGACGGCACGCGATCGAAGCCGGCGCCGGCGTCGCCGAACACGATCGCTCGCGCGAGCCAATAGCCGACGACGACCAGAGCGAGCGGGACGTAAGCGCGTGCGAGCGAGGCGCAGCGGCGTTCGCCGGACTGGAGCGTGCGCGTGAAATCGACGAGCGCTGCGAGCGCGACGAATGCGATCGCACTCTCCTTGGCGAGCAACGCGAGCGCGAAGCACAGCGCCGCAGCTAACGGCACTCCGCGCGACCCGCGCTCGCGCCAGTTGAGGAAGGCGAGCAGGGCACCGAATTGCGCGAGCCCGGCGAGCGGATCGTTGAGTGCTGAAATCCACGCGACGGACTCGACTTGCACCGGGTGCAGACCGAAGAGCAGCGCCGTGGCCGCAGCGACCAACGCATTGCAGCCGTAGGGCGACAACATGCGCCGCGCGAGCGCGAACACGACGACTGTCGAGCCAAGATGCAGCGCGAGCGACATCCCATGGAAGCCCGCGGGCGTGCCGCCACCGAGTTTGTTCGCGACGAACAACGCGAACACGGTCAACGGCCGCCAATAGCCGATGCGCGCAGCTTGTTCGGGCTCGACAAAGTCCCAGTGCGCGCCGCCGAGCGCATGCGCGAGCGCACTCCAACTCCCGAAGGCCGGATTGCGCTGCACGAGCAGCAAGTCGTCGTACACGAACGCGCCGCCGAGCGAACGCGCGAGCACGGCGGCGACGATGCTGCACACGAGCGCGATCAGCGCGATGCGCGCCGCGAGTCCGAGATCGTCCTCAACCCGCGGATCAGTGCTCGTCATCGCGCTGGCTATACCGCACGCGGCGTGCCCGGGCAACGCAACGGCGCGGCTCACGTTTGCCGCGAGCATTGCCGCACGCGCGTGAGTTCGATAGCGCTCGTTCGCGGCTCGCGCATCGAAAGTGCGGCTTCGAGGATTCCCGGCGGGCTTCGGCACCGCAAATCGCCGAGAAGCGCAGCGTCGAAGCGTCGCGGGCGCGAGCAGGGCCTTCGAGCGGGCCGGCGCGAAGCTGACGCGGACGAGCGTCACCATCCGAGTCACTATTTGTGAATCGCTTGGATGCGCACCGGTCTCGCGCGTCTGCTACTTGGAAGCGGATGGAGCCGAGAACGAAGTTGGATGAGGCGGAGCGCAAGGCGGCAGCGCGGGATTTCGATCCCGAGCCGTGGCGGCGCGAGCTCGTGGTCTTCGCCCGCCGGATGGGCGCCGCGTCCGAGGCCGAGGACGTCGTGCATGAAGCCTTCGTGCGCGCGCTTCGGTCGCCGCCGACGACGCATCCGCGCGCGTATTTGTATCGAGTCGTTCTGCACGAGCTTCGCGATCGGTCGCGCTCGTCGCGCGTGCGCTCCGATCACGCGGCCAAGGTCGCGTTCGAGCGAGCCGGTCGTACGCCCGAGGCCGATCCGCTGCGCTTGGCGGAAGCGGGCGAACTCGCGCGCCTCGCTTGGCGCGCCGCGGAGAAGTTGCCGGATCAACAGCGAGCGGCGCTCTTTCTGCGCGTGCAGCGGCACATGGACTACGACGAGATCGCCTCAGCGCTCGATTGTTCGATCGCGACGGCGCGCTCGCACTTTCACCACGCGGTCAAAGCCGTGCGCAACGCGCTCGAGCGCATCGACGGAGCAGACGGCGCATGAGCACGCACGACTCCGCTCTCGACGGCTGCCGCGACTTCGACGCGGATCTGCTCGAGTCGGCCTTCGCGCCGACGATCGACGCGCGCCTCGACGCGCACCTCGCAAGCTGCTCACGTTGTCGGAAGGCGCGCGATCGTTATCTGCGGACGAACGACGCGCTGTCCGCGGCGCTCGCGATCGGAGCTCCCGAGCGCATCGCACCGCGCGAACCTCGCGGCACGGAACAGCGGCGCGTCGAGCTGCGCCAACACAGCGCGACCGACGTGCGCCGAGTTTCGAGGCGCGTTGTCGCCTTCGCCGCCGTCGTGATCGCGCTGGTCGCGGGGCTATCGGTCTTCTTCACCTTGCGTGGACCGCGCCTGGAATGGACAGCGCTCGGCGCGGGTACGGAGGTCGTGTTCTCGAGTCCCGAGCGCGCGTTCATGCGCTCGGGCCGGGCACGCTTCGACGTTGCGCGCGGTGAAGTCGAGATCGCGACGCCGCAAGGCGTGGCACGTGCATCGGATGCTTTGTTCACGCTGAGCGTGAGGAACGAAGGAGAGTCGGACTTGAACGTGAAGAAGGTCGGAGTCGTCGTCGCCGCGGGCGTGGTCGCGGGTGTCGTGTGGTTCGTGGCGCCCGATGGCCGCGAGACGCGCGTGATCGCAGGCGAGACGCTCGTCAGCCCGCAACCGCATGTCGAAGCGGCGCTCGCGCTCGAAAAGAGCCCGGAAATGAGCGTCGAAGCGGGCTCGCTCGCTGCTTCGTCGACGGAAGACGCACGGCGCTCGGTGTCCGACTCGGCGATCGAAGGCGCCGCTCTGTCCGTGTTGATCGGCACGGTCGTCGACGCCGCCACCGAGC
>CAYHRR010000626.1:0-2535 GCA_964358875.1 uncultured Planctomycetaceae bacterium
GAGCCCGAAGACGACGATGCTGAGCAACGCGCTGCAGTGGACGATGCTGCCGTGATCTGAACGGAGCTTCGGCTCCATGATCGAAAGCAGGCCGCGCGAGTCGAACTCGCGCGGCCTGTTTTTTTTGTTCGCCCGAGTCGCACGAGGGACGGCGGCCGTTTGCGACACTCGTCGACCTCGATGTCGACGTTCGAACATGCACGCCTCACGCTTTCGCGCCCCGCACACGGTTGGCTGCCTGTCCGCTTCGAGATCGGCGACTACAGGATCGAGTGCGACGCTTCGGCCGTACTTCAAGATCCGCTGAGCGAGTTCGCGGAGCTTCTCAGGTTCCTCGCGCGCCCGCGCGAGCTCGATGCCGAGTGCTGCGTCTGCCTGTGGCTCGAGACGGAGACCTACTGGATCCGCGTCAACGCTCAGTCGAGGGGAGACGTGCGTGTGCGCGTGTCGTACGCGGAGGAGGGCCAGCCGCGACCGGAGGCGTCGTCGAGCGGACACATCCAATTCGACGGTGCGATCCACTCGTCGAGACTCGCCGTTGCTGTGTGCACGGGCATGAAGCAGCTGCTCGACGATGATTTTCCGGCGAGCGAATGGAATGACCCCGGCCACGCGCGGGCGGTGCTTCGCGACGTCATCGATCTCACGACCGGCGTCTGGTTGCAGTCCGTCGTCGGGGCTCTGCGCGACTTGACCGCGCGCAGCCTGCAGCCGAAGCTCGTTGGCAATCGTGAGCCGCGGCGCGCACGACAGCAGAGCATCTGGGAACGGATGCTTTCGCACTTCGGACAGTCCACGTTCCACGATCCCAGGTCGCAGTTCTCGATCGGCGAGACCTACACGATGCTGTTCCAAGATTCTCAGCTCGGAGCGGCGCTCGAGACACCGGGCATCGTCGTGTTCGACGAAGCGACCGATGGTCGGTTGCGCGAACTCGATCGCACACTAGACCGGTTGTTTCGCGCCGGCCGCGACGAAGCCGAAGGTCCGGATGCAGATTTCGACGAAGCGCGCCGTCTCGCCATCCAGTGCATGGAGGTCGTCGGTCGGATCGACCACGACGTCACGAATTGGATCGCGGCTCGTCCCGCACGGTGACGCTCTATCCGCAAACGCGTTCACGCCATTGTCGTGACGGGAATGCGGTACATGCGTTCGATGCGCCACGCGCCCATCAGCTCGAGCAGCGGTTCATTGCGGCGGACCTAGGGCGCAACTCGACATTTCGTTCGGGCCGGCGTTACTCGCGGCGCTGTACGCGCAATTGACCGGGCTCGAGCACGACGAAGGCTCCCGCCAGTGAAGCTCCGTGTGTCGTCATCATGTCGATTGCATGAGCGCCGAGGGTGGCGCGCGCTTGGGACGGGAAGCGCACGAGCACGACTCCCGGGGAGTCCACGCGGCTGACGAAGACGAGCCAGCCGAAGTCCTTGTCTTCGGTGATCAGGATCCGTTCTTCGGCGCGGGCGAGTCGGATGACGTCGCGATCGACCGTTCGCGCTGCGGACTCGGCCAACGCCACGACGTCGAACCCAGCTTCGCGCAGCGCACGGACGATCGCAAAGTCGCAGTTCTCGTCCGCTAGGAAGCGCAACTCGCGCCGTGTCATCCCGCTCTCGTTCGAAGCACGACTTCGTGCGCCAACGTGTCGGCCGCGAACGCGAGGCAAGCGCGGATGTCATCGCGCGTCAGCCGCGGGTACGCGTCGATCAACTGCTCTTCCGTCGCGCCGTCGCTGAGCTTGCGGACGATCACTTCGACGGGCACGCGCGTGCCGCGCACAACCGGCTTACCGAGCAGTACTTCCGGATCGATCTCGATGCGAGCGTGTTCCATGACGTGCACAGCCTAACGCGTCGCGATTCGCCGGGCAGGGCGCGTTCCAACTTCGCGCGCGACCGACCGGATGGTTACGGAATCCGATACGCGTCGTTCGTAGGCCTGACCGCGCGCGCGAAGTGCAGCGGCCGGCGCAACGCTCCACTCGCCGGGCGCGCTTTCGCGAGCCACTCGCGATACACGGCCATCGACTTCGTCGTGTCGACGACGACGTCGGCGTAGCGATCGCCCTCGTGCGCGCGCTCGACCTTCACCGCTTGATGCCAGCAGTGCATGCCGCTGATCGGATCGGGTTGCACCGGGAACGTGAGGTTCTGGTGCACGCCGCCGTCGCTCCACCAGATGCGCGACGTGTCGGGATCGCTCGACTTGTAGGGCTTGATGTCTTCGATGCGGCGAAAGCGGAAGCGGCCGGGCGAGAGCTCTTCGCGTGCCGCCATCGGGCAGGCGAAGGTCTTGTCGTTGACGTCCTCGAACAAGCGCCAGCGTCCGAGGTGGTGCGAGCACGCGACGATGCCGGGCCGCATGCCTTCGGTGACCCAGACCTTGTTGACGAAGTGCCCGATGCGCGTCGAGACGCGCACGAGATCGCCGAGCGCGACGCCGAGACGTTCGGCGTCCTCGGGGTGGATCCACACCGGGTTCGAGTTGCTGAGCTCGTACAGCCACTTCGAGTTGCCCGAGCGCGTGTGGATC
>CAYHRR010000627.1:0-2532 GCA_964358875.1 uncultured Planctomycetaceae bacterium
CCCGGTTCGGTCGGCCGCCAGCTCGAGTTCCTCATCCAAGAATTCCTGCGCGAAGCGAACACCGTCGGCTCGAAATGCAATGACGCGAGCGTCGCGCACGACGTGATCGAGCTCAAGACGTTGATCGAGCGCTTGCGCGAGCAAGTGCAGAACGTGGAGTGAGCGCCGTGCCGCGCAAGGGTCAGATGGTGGTGATGTCGGGCCCCTCGGGCGCCGGCAAGAGCACGCTGTGCAAGCTGTTGCTCCAAGACCCGCGCGTGAAGTTCTCGGTGTCGGCGACGACGCGCCAACCGCGCGCGGGCGAAGTCGACGGACGCGATTACCACTTCATCGTGCCCGAGCAATTCCGCGCGCTGATCCGCGAAGGCGCCTTCATCGAGCACGCCGAGGTGCACGGCAATCTGTACGGCACGCTGCGTCGTCCGATGGACGAGGCGCTCGCGCGCGGCGAGATCTATCTGCTCGAGATCGACGTCCAAGGCGCCAACCAACTCAAGGCGCTCGGCGAGCCGGGCCTGTACGTCTTCGTCGCGCCGCCGGATTTCGAAACGCTGCGCCGCCGTCTCGTCGGCCGCGCGACGGACGTCCCCGAGGTGATCGAGCGGCGCTTGAAGAAGGCCGAAGACGAGTACCGCGAGCGCGTGAAATACGACCACGTCGTGATCAATGACGATCTGCAGAGCTCGTTGCAGCAGATTCGTTCGCTGGTCGGGCTCGACTGACGGCGGGGCGTATGGCGCGATCGCTATCCGCAGCGGCGCAGGGGGATTCACCGATCGCGGGGCCAGACTTCAGCAACGAATTGCGATGGCTCGGGATCCGGCGCGGTCGCCGATGCGCTGCTCGTTGAACTTCGGCGCGAGAAGCACAGCCATCGTCGGTCGGCTCTCGAATTCACGCGTCATGGCCGGCCGCGCATGGCCCGATGCAATCGGCGCGCTGTCCGGCGTCGACCGCTGCTGACCCTCGGCGACGCTCAGCTCGGTCCACATGAACCGCTGGACCTGCGCCAACACGCGCGGCGGATTCGACTCGAGCAGCTCACCGTCGACCGTGCGGAGAATGAGAGCCGACGGCGCGCTCGCCGTGATGCGCCGCTTATCGCCGGGCATCAAACGATTGGCTATGCGGACGGTCAGCGCGGTCCGACACTCGGTCCGATGAAGCACGGCAACGGACAACCTCAACGACCCCCGCAGGAGTGACGCGATGAAAAAAATCCTCGTGTGTGCATTGATCGGCGCAGCGCTTCTCGGCTGCTGCTTGGTCTCGACGAAGAGCGGCCCGAGCGCGCCGGAACTCCGCGGAACTTGGACCGGCGAGGCGCGCTTCCTCGATCGCGATCTCGCCAAGGAGTACGGCAGCTTCGCGGTCGACATCGAAGTCCACGCCGACGACTCCGTGAGCGGCACGCTGGGGAGCGCGGCGCTGACCGACGCCGTCGCGCTGGGCCGCGCCGAGGACTTCGTCATCAAAGGGGGGCTGAAGGGGCATGTGTTCGAAGGCGGCACCATGCTCGACGAGGAAAATGACTGCGTCGTCTTCATCCTGTCGCCGCCCGCCGGGGTCGCGACAGCCGGCAACATCCACCTGAAGTCCAACCCGATCTTCGACGCGAACATGCGCGTGTGCGGCGTCGAGCTCACGCGCAAGGACTGACCCCGCGGCGCGGCCGGGGAGCGCGGCCCGCGCCCGCGAACTTGCGCGCGCGGAGGCGATCGGGTCTAACGGGCGGCCCATGGCGCGCATCGTTTTGGCGGCGGGCGCTTCGGTCGCCGTGTACAAGGCCTGCGACTTGGCGAGCAAGCTCGCGCAGGCCGGGCACGAGGTCCGCGCGGTGCTGACTCCGCGCGCGGCGAAACTGGTCAGCCCGCAGCTCTTCGAAGCCGTGACCGGGCAACCGGCGGCGGTCGACGAATTCTCCGACTCGCGGCGCACCGCGATGGACCACATCGACCTCGCTACCTGGGCGGAGTGCCTAGTCGTCGCCCCGTGCAGTGCCGGATTGCTCGCGCGGCTCGCGCTGGGCTTGGCGGACGACCTCGCGACGACCGTCGCGCTCGCCTTGCCGGCCGGGAAGCCGCGTCTCGTCTGTCCGGCGATGAATCCGCACATGCTGGCCTCACCGCCGGTGCAGCGGCACCTCGCGACGTTGAAGCAGGACGGCTGGAAGGTGCTCGAGCCCGCCGTCGGCCACACCGCCTGCGGCGTCGAGGGCAAGGGGCGCCTGCCGGAGCCGGCCGAGATCCTGCGCGCCGTCGAGGCGTGCCTCGGGAAATGACCGCGCGGCGCGTGCAGGGCCACCTCGTCGTCAGCGCCGGTCCGACGCGCGAGTACGTCGATCCGGTGCGCTTTCTCTCGAACGTTTCGAGCGGCCGCATGGGCTTCGAGATCGCCGCCGCCGCCGCGCGCAGCGGTTGGCGCGTGACCTTGGTCGCCGGGCCGGGCGCGCTCGCGACGCCGCCGGGCGTCGAGCGCGTCGACGTGGTCAGCGCGCGCGAGATGCTCACGGCACTGCGGCGCGCCTTCGCC
>CAYHRR010000628.1:0-2520 GCA_964358875.1 uncultured Planctomycetaceae bacterium
TCGTACGTGCGCTCGAAATGGGTGCCGACATCGTGGTCGAGATGGATGCGGACTTTTCGCACCAGCCGCAGTTCGTGCCGCTGTTGATCGCGCGCTTGGAGCAGCCGGAGCACGGTCGCGCGATCGGCTTAGCGCTCGGCTCGCGTGCAGTTTCGGGCGGGAGCGATGCCGAACGCGGCGCGCTGCGGCGCTTGATCACCTTCTTCGCCAACCTCTACATCCGCGTGTTGCTCGGCGTGCCGGTGCGCGACTGCAACTCGGGCTTCCGCTGCTGGCGTCGCTCGACGCTCGAAGCGATCTACGTCGCGCGCAGTTTCTCGCAAGGTCCGGCGATCGTGCAGGAGCTGCTGTTCAAGACGGCGCGCGCGAAGATCGCCATCGCAGAGGTGCCGATCGAATTCATCGAACGCCGGCGCGGCGAGTCGACCTTGACCTTGCGCATCCTGATGCAGGGCTACACGACCGTGCTGAAACTGCGCTGGATGGCGCTGCTCGGGAAGCTGTGACGCGATGAGCGCGCCGCGCAAGGAATGGCTCGGGCTGTCGATCGCCGTCGCGGTGTACTGCGTGTTGCGCGCGTTGATCCTGCACACCGCCTTCGATGCAACGGCGATGCCGCAGTACGAGTTGTTCCCGATGGGCACGATCGCGCAACTCGCCGGAGTCGACGGCGGCCTGCCGGTGACGCGCGTGTACGACAACGCCGCGGGACAGCTCGTCACCGGCTTCGCAGCCTGGCCTTTGTTCGCCGTGTTCGGTCACTCGTACCTCGCGCTCAAACTCGTGCCCTGCGCGCTTGGACTCGTGACGCTCGTGTGCCTCTGGCTCACGTTGCGGCGCCCCTTCGGCCTCGCGGCGGCGAACATCGGCGCGCTGCTGTTCGCGCTCGGACCGACGACGCTCGTCAAGTACTCGTTGATGGCCTCGGGCAATCACTTCGAGAACCTGTGCTTCACAGCGCTCGCCTTGTGTTGCTTCGTGCGCATGCACGCGCTCGGCGTGAGCGGCGCGCGGCTCGCGGCGACCGGCGCGGCCTGCGGCTTTGCGATCTTCGTGTTCCTCGGCGCCTTCACGCCCGTCGCGCTGATTGCCGCGACGCATCTCGGTCTGCGCGGTTGGAAGTCGACGCTGCACGACGCGCTCGCGGCCGGCACTGGTTTCGCGCTCGGCGTCGCGCCGCTCGTCGCCATCAACTACGTGACCGGCGGGCGCGGTTTCGCGTTCCTCGACGACAAGTTCGGCGGCAAGGACACGGGCTTCGATCTCGCGCGCATCGGCACGCGCCTGCGCGAGTTTTTCGTCGAGCACTTGCCGGCTGCCGGCCAATACGAGGACTTCCTCGGGCTGTCGGGCAGGACCGTGGGCCTCGTTTTCCTGGCCCTGTTCGCGCTCGCCTACCTCTATCTATTGCCGGAGGCGCTCAGCGCGAGTTGGCAGCTCGTGCGCGGCGTGTTCGGTCGAGGCGCGCTCGACGCTCGCAACGCCGAGCTCGGTCGTTTCGTGACCGCGCCGCTGCTCGTGTACCTGCCGTTGACGGCGCTGGCCTACTCGCTGACGAATCTGAAGATCGCGCCCTACGCGCATCCGGTCGAGTGCGGCGGCTACCGCTACTTCAACTTGCACCTGATGTTCGCCTGCGTGCTGATCGCGATCGCGGCCGCACGCTTGCTCGCGCGCCGCGCGCTCGCCGGTCGCTTGCTCGCCGGCGCGGCGCTCGCCACGGGGCTCGCCAACATCGCGCTCGTCGACCTGCGCTTCGCGAAGACGGGGCTCGGCGCGTACTACCTCGGCTACAACTTCGACCAGTGCGCAAATCAGCTGGTCACGCCGCGCAACGGCTATTCGCAGGGCGAAATCGTGGCCATGGTCGAGTCCTACCGGCCCGCGCTGCGGCCGGTGCTGTACGCGGGGCTTGGGCGCGCGCGCGCGAACTACCAAGCGATCAAGTCGCGCGGCGATCTCGCGGTGCTCGATCTAGGCGCCGTGCTCGAACCGTTCGCGCCCGCGCACCGCGCCGAGGTCGCGCGCGGCTTCGGCGAGTTCGTGCGCAACACAGCGCGTCAATTGAGCGGCCCCGACCCCGCGGGCATCCGCATCGATCCGAAGGTCGTCGCGGCGCTCGCTGAAGGACTCGCGGCGAACGCGCCGAATTTCGAGCACGCCGTCGAAGGCCTGGCGACGGACTCCGAGGTGCACCTCGAGCGCGACACGGCGCGCGACATCATCGAGCAGGAAGCCATCGCCGCGCAGCTGCCGCCTGCGCTGCAAGCACACTTCGCGCGCGGCTGGGGAACGGTCCTCGGCCGCACGGCGCGACGCGGGATTCCTGCGGATCTCGCGGCCCTGCGCGGCGCGATCGAGCGTGTGCCGCGCGAGTTGCGCCCCGCGTTTTTCGACGGCTTCGGCGCGGGTTTGGTCGATCGGCCCGGTCTCGATCGTCCGACGCCGGATCTGCGCAGCGTGCTCCCCGAGGATGCGCCTCTTGCCGCGATCGAAGCTGCGCGCATGCGCCGCGCCGCC
>CAYHRR010000629.1:0-2506 GCA_964358875.1 uncultured Planctomycetaceae bacterium
TCAAGTTCTCTTCGAGGTTGCGCAGCGACTCGAGGTTCTCCTGCAGCATCGCTGCCGAGGAATCCGCGACGAACACGACGCCGTCGACGCCCTGCAGCACGAGCTTGCGCGTCGAGTTGTAGTAGACCTGACCCGGCACCGTGTAGATCTGGAAGCTGGTGCGCATCCCGGCGACCGTGCCCAGGTCGAGCGGCATGAAGTCGAAGAACAGCGTGCGATCGCCGTCCGTCGAGATGCTGGTCAGCTCGCCCTTGTTGTTCTCGGGCGCGCGTTGGTGCACGACCTCGAGGTTGGTCGTCTTGCCCGACATGCCGGGCCCGTAGTAGACGATCTTGGCGCTGACTTGCTTCTGAGCGAAGTTGATTTGAACCATGGGGTGAAGCTCGAGCTGTAGCTCTGTGAACTAGTGCGAGGCGTTATCGGCCGACGGCCGGACCGGACCTTTGGCCTCTCGCGTCGGAAGCGCGGGAGCCGGCGGAGCGACGCGCGGTCGACGCGCGACGCGTTGCAAGCGATTGACGGCGCCTTCGAGCGGAAGACGCAACTCTTCAGCGCGCACCCCGGGCTCGAGCACGACGATCAGGATCGCCGTCGGCGCGCGCCGGACCACGACCGTGCCGCGCGAAGCGCGCAGGACGATGCGCTGGGGCAAGTCCCACGACACCAAGCCCAACGACGGAGTCAGCGTCGTCAGCCAGCCGGCGACGAGTCCTGCCGCAGCCTCGCCGTCGTCGCACTCAGCGTCCGCGTTGGATTCGCCGCCTGCGGATTCGAGTTTGCCGCGTGTCGCGATCGGTACGCCGTCAGGCGTGGCGAGCACGACACAGCGCACCCCCGGGATCGCGCACAACGGATCGAGCACTTCGTTCACGCGGCATCCTCCTCGTCGTTGGCCGGGGCCGCAGCGCCGGCGAGTTCGAGCAGCGTGCTCCGGAAGCGCTCGCTGACGCCGGACTGATTCGTCCACAGCGCTGCGGAGCCTTGTTCTCCGGGCGCGATCAACACGCTTCCGAAGGCGCCCTCGAGTTCGATTTCGAGCGTTGCGCCCAAGCCGAGCCGCCGCGCCGTCGTGCGGCTCTTGGTCGCGATTTCGCGCACCGCGCGCGCCGTGCGCTCGGCCGTCGCGCCCTTCGGCCCCTGCACGAGCGCCGTGGCACCGCGTTCGAACATCGCAGCCTGCACGCCGGGCTGCGCAGCGAGCATCTGCAACGTCGGGCGAATCTTCGAGCCGCCGACGGCGGGCGACCCGTGCGCGCGCGCCTCGAGCGCGAGCGTTCCCGTGCGCTCGACCTCACGCAACGCTGCATCGAAGGTGGGCGCCGCATCGGCCAGGCCGTTGTACGTGCGGAAGCGTGCTTCGAGGCCGGAGTCGCCGGGCGTCAGTTCGAGCAGTTGCGAGACCGTCTTGCGCGCGTCGCGCCACGCGCCGACGGCGCACACGAGGTCGAGCCGCTCGCGCAGCGGACGCGCGTCGCGCGGCAGCAGTTTCTCGGCCGATTCGAGCAGTTCGTAGGTCAGTCGGCCGTCTTCGCGACGCCGATCCGCCAAGTAGCGTGCGTGCCGAGCCTGAGCGCGCTGCAACTGCGCATTGCCCTCGCCGGTCGCCGTGAACCATTCGAAGGCGACCTCTTCGGCGCGCTCGATGCGTCCGCTCTGCATCAACAGCTCGCTGAGCTCCTTGTAGATGCCGGGGCGCGGCGCATCGCGCAGTTCGCGCGTCAGTGCGCGCGTGCGTTTTTCGATCAGCAGGGCGCGCGCGCGATCGCACAACCTCTGCAACTCGCTGTGAGCGCCGAGCAACTCGAGCGCCTCGCCGCACACGCGCGCGACCTCGGCCATCTCGCCCAGGCGCGCGTGCTCCTGCGCGAGCGCGAGGTAGTTGCGCGCCGAAGGGTCGCCGGCCAGGCGCTTGCGGGCGTCCTTGAGCCGCGAGCCCGAGAGAATGCGTTGCAGGAGACTCATCGCTACTTCCTGGCGGCCTGTGCGGTTTGCGGGGTCTTGCGCTGCCACGCGACAATCGAGGCGATGTCGCGCTGCACTTGGTCGCGGTGCTCCCACTCGGGCGGCGCGTACTGCAACGAGAGCTGCAAGTGCGACAGGGCTTGGTTGAAGTCCGACTGCTCGGCCAGAAGTTGCGCGCGCGTGCGTTCGGCGTTGGCCAAGGTCTCGATGCGCGCGCGTTCCAGCGCGAGCTTGCGTTCGTTCGCTGCGCGTGCCGCTTCGAGCCGGTCGATGTCGGTGCGCAGCTGCGAGCGCTCGCGACCGGCGTCGAACATGCCGATCCACAGTGGATTGCGGTCGATCATCGTGTCGATCGTCGCCAAGCGCGCCTGCATCGCGACCAGGTCGCCTGTCGGCGCGCCGGGAATCGCCGCGTACATCCGATCGAGGTTGAGCTCACGCCACAGCGCCGCGCCGAGCGTGACGACGACGATCGTCGTCAGGGCCGCCACGCGCAGACGGCGGCGCCAGGCCGCGCGGATCTGTGCGTCCTCGAAGCGCAGGT
>CAYHRR010000630.1:0-2505 GCA_964358875.1 uncultured Planctomycetaceae bacterium
GTCTCGCCGCACCACGCTCTGTCTCGCGACGGGGCTTCTTCAACGGACTGCTAGCACGACGCTCGTCGAGCGATCGCAGCGCGGGCTTCTTCGGGCAGCACTCGAAGAAGCCCGCACTTGCGTTCGACGCCGCGCCGCGTGTTCAGCGCAGCTTCAAATCGTCAGCGATCCAATTCGCGATCTCGACGCACGCTGCGGCGTTCGGGTGTCCGTCGCCGTCGAGCTTCCAAGCGCCGCAGGCAAACGTGCGCGTCGAGTAATCGAGCACGCCCAGCCCGCGCTGTTCCAAGAGCGGCACGATGCGCGGCGCGCGCGTCGTTTCGGGCATCACGAACACGTAGAAGCGCTCGATGCCGAATTGCTCACGCAGCCGGTCGCGACATCCGGCGAGCACCGCGGCGAGCAAGTCGAAGTGCTCGGCTCGCAAGGCGGGGACTTCGACGCCGAAGCGTTGCAATGCGCGGCTCTTCGACAAGGCGACGTAGGCGCGCGTCGTCCAAGGTCGACCCGTGTCGAAGGAACCGAGGCGCCGCGCCGCGCCGTCGCTGCTCAATTCGTAGTACGGACCCGCGCGTCCCCACCAACTCATCTCGCGCATCGAACCGATGCAGCGCCGTATGTGCGCGTCGATCAGCGTGTACACCGCGAAGCCGCCGCGTTCGGTGACTTCTTCGGCCAACTTGCCGCTTTCGAGCAGCGCCAACGATTGGTGCGGCCCCCAACCCGGCACGCCGAAGTTGCGCACCTTGTAGGTCGGAGCAACGGCTGCGACGAGCGAAGCGACCGACTGCTCGTCCTCGAGGCCGTAGCCGAAAGTGATCGAATCACCGAGGAATAGGGCGCATTGCGTCGGCGCAGCGCCTTGCGGACTCACGGTGCGTCGTCGACCGTCGGCATCGATGCGGTAGGTGACCGAATAGAGCTCTTTGCCGTCCCAAGCCTGTTGCGCGGGGATCGTGTGGTCGGCGACCAAGCGATAGCTGAGATCGCCGTCGCGCTCGAACAGCGTGCCTTCCTCGTGCTTCTCGCGCACCGGCACGTCGCGCGGGATCACGCGCGCGAGCACTTCCGTGATGCCGAGCACCGCGATCATCAGCACGCCGCCTAGCGCAAGCGCCTTGGTCTTCTTGCCGATTCGCATCGGCGGATGATCGACGCGCGGAGCACGCGAAATCAAGGCGCAGCATTTCGAGCGTTCGGATTCGCGCGCCGATCGTGCGAGCTTTCGTCGTCGCGCGCCGCGCGCGTGTCAGCGCTCGCCGGTCTTCGGTCCTTGGAAGCGCACTTCGAACTTCGCACGCAGTGCGCTCGGGCCGTGACCGGGATCGGCGAGCGGATCGAGCGCCATGCGCGCTCCCGAAGCCTTGAGGTGCAGCACGCACTTGCCGGCGCGGTCGCGTTCGACCAACGCGAACGCTGTCAGCGCCACCGCCGTGCTCTCGCCACCGTGTTCGGCGAAAGCCTCGACGACGCTGACCACGGGCGTGCCCGACGGCGCCTCGGGCAACTCGAGGCGCTCGTAGATGCGTCCCTGTTCTTGCGCGAGCCGTTCCTTGCGCCACGGATCCCACACCCACGGATCCGACGCGAGCGGATCCCATCGCACGTCGACGACGAGCACGCCGTCCTTGCGCTTTTCCAGCTTCACATGGTGCGCGGTCGGAGCGACATCGCTCCACACGACGGTCGCGGGATCGCCGAACAAGATGCGGCTCGCGCAATCCTCGAACATCGGCGCGTCGGCCGGCTCCGGCGCGCCGTCTTGGAACAACTCGAAAGCCAAGGCGTGGGACGCGCAACCGAGCACGAGTTCGTCGAGCGTGCGTTTGGTCACTTCGCCGAGCGAAACGCCGCCGACCTCGATCCACCACATCTCCAAGGCCGCGCGATTGGCGTTGTTCGCAGCGAGCGGCGCGATGTAGCCGGTCGCGCCGTGGCGAATCGCCATCAGCGGAAACGACTGCTCCGGCTTGATCGGGAAAAAGCGCACGACTCCGCCGGTGTCGCCGAACGTGCTGACGATGTCGCCGCCGACCATCGTGTTGTAGGTCACGCCGGAATGGCACGAACCGTTGACGACGACGGCCGGGAACAAATTCACACCGTCGACGAGATCGAGCGCGGTCAAGCGCGGCATCTCGCCCGCGGCATCGCGACCGACGCGCGCAGGATCGAAGGGCCAGTGCTTGTCCTTGTCGCGGTTGCGGTACATGGAAAACAGCCAGATGCCCTGGCTGTCGCCGCAGTGACCCCATTCGATCAGACCGCGCTCTTCGGCGAGGTCGCGCTCGCGTTCCACGAACTCGCGCCACTTCGGATCCTTGCCCGTGATCCACAGTTCGTCGTGGACGAGTTTGCGCGCGACTCCGCGCGTCTGCTGCGTCGGTCCGATGCGCAGGCACGTGTCGACGACCACCGATGTCGCTGAAAACGTGCGCGCCGGCCGCGGTTTCTTCGCCGCGCGCAGGATGTTGTCGACGAAACGCTGCGCGTCCTTGCCGTCGG
>CAYHRR010000631.1:0-2501 GCA_964358875.1 uncultured Planctomycetaceae bacterium
CTTCGCACGCCGCGCGAAGTGCGCAACGTGCTCGTGTACGTGCTGCACAACGCGCGCCGACACGGCCTCGCGATCGTTGGTGTCGACCCGTGCTCGTCCGGAGCGTGGTTCGACGGCTGGAAACAGGGCGTCGCGAGCGAATCACGCGAGTCGCCTTGCTCGCGCGCGACGACATGGCTTCTGCGCCTCGGCTGGCGCCGCCACGGATTGATCAGCCTCGCCGTTTCGCCGGCGCTACGTCTCGCGTGAGCACCGCGCTCGCTCGGCAATGTCGAGCAAGCGCGACGCTCGCGCTCACGGCTGAATCAAAAAGTCGATCGCCTCGGTGAGGTTGACGTTGTTCGGCGCCGGCAGGCCCGGGTCGCGGCTGTAGAACTGCGCCCAGACTTCGACGCCGGCGACGAGCTGCGGATCGAGGCCGTTCTGAATCCAGTTGTTGAAGTCGCGCACGAGCGAGCCGGTGCAATCGATGCCGACGCCCGAGCCGCCTGTCGAGCTCGGCGCCATGCGCCAGAACGGTGAGCGCACGCAGCGCCAGCCGCCGAGGAAGGGCGCGTTGTCGGGACCGGCGAGGCTGTAGAAGAGCGTGCCGAACTGTCCGTTGAGCAGGTTCGAAGCGCTCAGGTTGAAAGCGCCGACGAGCGTCACGCTCGGCGTGCCCGAGAACGACACGACCGGCGTGCAACCGATGCTGTTGATGCGCGGGATGCAATAAACGAACGGCGCGTTCGGCGCGCCGCGGTCGCGCACGATCGCGTCGACCGAACCGGGGTTGTTGTCGGGCAAAACGATGTTGTCCGCGTACGAAAGCATCGCCACGCGCCGCCCGTTCGACGACAGCGAGGACACGGTCGTCGGACCGTTCGGATCCGCGGCGGCCGGCGATTGGCACACGCGCACGACCAGATTGAGCGTGACGTCGCGGACGAAGATCTCCTGCTGAGCGTTCAATTTGCCCGCGACGATCAGCGACGAGGTGCTGTTGAAACTGACGTGCTTGCCGTCGGCCGAAATCGCCGGATAGACGCCGCCGACGGCCAAGCCGTTGGGCGCGTGGCTGATCAGCGTCAGCACGCCGGTAGTGAGGTCCTTGAGGTACACGTCGAACGCGCCGCCGCTGTCGCTCGGCAAGAACGCGCCGCTCGTGTGGAACGTGACATAGCGTCCGTCGGCCGACATCTCGGCGTTTTCGTTCGAGCAGGTCTGCTGGCCCGCCGGACCGCTCGACACGAGCGCGACCGCGCCCGTGTTCAGGTCCTTGCGGAAAACGTCGTTCGACGGATTCGCGTCGACCGGAATGAGGTTGTTCGCCGCGCTATGGAACACGACGTAGCGTCCGTCGGCGCTGATTTGCGGCCTGTCGCTGACGTTGGAGGGAACGGCGCCCGCCGTATTCGTCGAGGCGAGCACCGACGTTCCCGTCTGCATGTCGCGGGCGACGATCACCGAGTTCCCGAGGAAGCTCGCGACGATGTTCGTCGCCGTCGTGCGGAACGCGACCCAGCGTCCGCTGTCGGAAATAACAGCGTAGATGCTGTGGCCGTTCGACTGCGCGCCGCCCGCTCCGATCGAAACGAGATCGACCGCACCGGTGGTCAGGTCCTTGCGATAAACGTCGCCGTTGGCGTTGGTGTCGAGCGGCCCGAGGTTGGTGGCGTTGCTCGTGAACACGACATAGCGCCCGGTCGCGGAAATGCTGGTCCACTCCGCCGATCCGTTGGTCGCTCCGCCGGCGCTCGGCCCGACGTAGATCGTGTCGTTGAGTTCGAGGTCGCGCACGTACACATCGATCAGGCCGTTCGTGTCGGCGGGGTCGAGCGAAACGTTGGATAGGAACGTCACGAAGCGACCGTTCGCCGAAATGTCGATGGCCGGTCCGACGCCGCCGACCGACTGCGCGCCCGCGTCGTTGACGTTGGCGAATGCGGTCCACGGCGTCTGAGCGAAGGCCGTGGGTGCAGCGAGGGCTAGCGCGGCAGCGGC
The DNA here is from genome assembly GCA_964358875.1 of uncultured Planctomycetaceae bacterium. Lineage (GTDB taxonomy): Bacteria > Planctomycetota > UBA1135 > UBA1135 > CAYHRR01. The sequence continues at coordinate 1,984 of CAYHRR010000631.1, forward strand.
CGCGAGGCGACGGTGGAGCATGGTGCGGATCTCGTGGAGTTGCAGAGCGAGCGGGAAAAGGACGCTCCTTGATACGGGACCGCGCTCGATCGCGTAAGTGCGTAGCGCGAGCTTCGCGCGCACAGATGCGTGTCGCGCGAAGGACTTTCCGCGTCGCCGCGTCGATTCACATCGGCGTATCCGCCGTCGGGCCGTAGATCGACGGCACGGCGACGTCGCACAGACGCAGGTACACGGACAATTGCCCGCGGTGGTGGATCAAGTGGTTCATCACGAACGAGCGCACGCAGGCGGCGCGCGGCAGTGTGAAGAAGGACCGGTCGCCGGCCTTCAGCGTCCACGGCACCTGCAGATCTGCGTCGGAAGCGCTCGCGAGTTTGGAACGCGCCGCGGCGACGTTCTTGTCGAAGTACGCGAGCGTCGCAGCCTGCGACTCGAACACCGGCGGCGTCCACGCCGGTCCGCCGGGCGGCGCGAGGTCGAGCTCGCTCGATTCGAGCGTCGATACGAGCCACCAC
>CAYHRR010000632.1:0-2499 GCA_964358875.1 uncultured Planctomycetaceae bacterium
GCTCAGCGCGCTGCGGGGGCTATACCACCGCCCCGACGCCCCCGGGGGTGGGGGCGCGTCTTCGTTGCGCATGTCGCGGCGCGCCTGCGTCCTACACGCTGGTCGGCGTCGCAGGACGCCGCAACCAACCGATGGCGATTCCGAAGGCTGCGCCCGCGCCTGCGCCGATCAGCGGACCGCACACGGCTCCGAGCAGGAACGTGGTCGACGGCGCGAAGGGGTTTTCGATCACGCTGCGGATGAGCCACGCGCCGAGGACGCCGCCCGGTAGGCCGAGCACTCCGCCGAGCAGAGCTCCGCCGAGTGTGAGGAACACGGCGAGTCCGTCGACAGCGCTGCGACGTGCGCAGCCGACCGCGACCGAAGTCGCCGTAGCGCCAAAGGCGAGCGCTAGCGCGAGTGCCAGGAGTCCGGCTGCGACTGCCGCGACCAACGCGACGCCGAAGCACAGCGCGATCACGCTCCACAGGCGTCGCGCGATGCCCCAGTCGGCGCGCGAGGAGTGCTCGTCGTCGTGCGTCTCGCGAACGAGCACGTTGCGTGCGACGCTCGTGGTGCGAGCGTCGAAGCGCCGGTCGAGCGCGGTGTGCGTCCATGCGTGCGCGGCGACCGCATGCTGCGGCGAGCACTCGCTGCGTTGCGCCTGAGGTTCGTACCGACCGGCGGCGAGAAGCGGTGTGAAGGAGAACAGCGCGACGACGAGTCGCGGAAGAAGGCGAGTCACTTGGCTGTGTTGCCCAGGGGAGCGAAATCCTAGCCGAAAAACAGCACTTCTCCGGCGCGCTCACCGACCGTTCGCAACGCGCGCGAGTTCGTTCGCGCATGTCGCCCTGCAGGCGGTGATCTGTGCGTGCGCTTCAGCGCGGAGCCGCGTTCAGCCACCGTTCCGAACGTGACTGCGAGGGCCGGAGCCCACGCGACTTGCGCGCGTCACGCCGCGCCGAGACTTCGTTCCGCGTGCTTGAGCACGGCCTCGACTTGGTCGCGAGTCACGCCCGGAAACCACTCGAGGAATTCGCTGACTCGCGCTCCGCCTTCGAGGTTCTCGAACAGCGCCGTGACCGGAACCCGCGTGCCCTTGAACAGCCATGCGCCGCTCACCTTCTCGGGAGCGCGTTCAACTGCCGGGCACTGGTTCCAATCGATCACGGCCAAAGGCTAGGCGCGCCACGCGATTCCGACAAGCGCGTGAGCTCGTTCGCGCACGTCGACGCGCGGCCGCGCTCAATACGCGCGCTTGGGCGCGTTGCAGTTGTTCTCGAGCGTGTTGACGCTCTTGATGCCGAGCAGCGCGCGCGTGGCGAGGAGTTTTTGCACGTAGTCGGGGCTCAGTTGCTTGGCGTGGCCGACGGAATGCGCGAGGTAGAGGATCTTCGCGGTGTGCTCGACCATGTCGAGCTTCTTGTAGGCGTCGAGCAGATTCGTGCCGAGCGTCACGCTGCCGTGGTGCGTCATCACCAGCGTGTCGGAGCACTTGACGATGTTGCGGATCGACGCGGCGAGCTCGGGCGTGCCCGGCGTGCCGAAATTGGCCGTCGGAATCCCGCCGATCGTGACGACGATCTCGGGGATGAACGGCGCTTGCATGTCGATGCCGGCGATCGTCATCGCGACCGCGTGCGGCGGATGCGCGTGCACGACGGCGCGCATCTCGGCGCGCTCTTCGTAGCAAGCGATGTGGATACCGCGCTCCGTCGACGCACCTGGGCCGCCGTCGACGACTGCGCCGCGCATGTCGATGTGGGCGACGTGTTGCGGCTCGAGGAAGCCCTTCATCGCGCCGGCCGGCGTGATCAAGATCGTGCCGTCCGCCATGCGCGCGGAAATGTTCCCGTCGGCGCCGACGATGTAGAAACGCGAGTAGCACAGCTTGCCGATCTCGCATATGCCGCGGCGCAAGCGCAGCTCTTCGTCCGACCAGCCGCGCGACTTCGCGAGCGCGAGCAGTTCTTCGCTCATCGCGGCCCACTCTCGACGCGCGGCGCCTGCAGCGCACGGCGGCGGTGGTCGTACACGAGCGCGCCGTTCGCATCGACATAGTCGACGATGCCGATGATCACGGTTTTCACCGGAGCTTTCGGGTCGCCGAGGATCTGACGCCCGCCGTTGCCCTCGTCGAGCACGAGCACGCGATCGCCGACGCCGGCTTGCACCGTGTCGACCGCGATGCGCGTCTTCGCTGTCGGCGTTCCGTCGGGTTTGACCGGGCGCACGATCAAGAGCTTGCGGCCGTCGAGCGCTTGAATCTGCACCGGCGACACGACCGTTCCGACGACTTCGGCGAGGAACATGGCTAGCGTCCGATGTACGCGCCGTTGGCGACGGCTTGTTCGACGTAGCCGATGATCGCGGCGTCGACGGGCACGAAGGTTTTCGGGCAGGCGAGCGCGGCCTCGCGGCCGTCGACGAAGTGCACGATATCACCCGGGCCCGTCCCGACGACCGAGCACGCGACTAGTTGAGCGCCCATCGCATTGCAGAATTCTTCGAGAGGCTGAA
>CAYHRR010000633.1:0-2496 GCA_964358875.1 uncultured Planctomycetaceae bacterium
GTTGATTTCGTCCTCGTGCACGTGGATGCCGCCGCTGGCGAAGTCGACCACCAAGCCGATGATGCCGCCGATCAGGATGTTGCCGAACACCCACGCGGACATGCGCTTCTTCGCCAAGTACTCGGTCTTCTGGTAGCCGGGCATGTCGAAGAAAAAGCGCACGTCGATGTTGTCGGGCACCTCCAGCTTCGCGGGCGTCGTGCCTTGACCGCCCGTGTCGGTCGTGAAGTGCGCGCCGCTCGGGCTGGAGTTCACGACGATGACGTCGTGCTTGCCCGTCATCACCGTGGCGCACGACGCAAGGCTGCACACGGTCACGAGTCCAATGAGTGCGATGAGACGCATGAGTCTCTCCTTCGAATTCGAGAACGGAAGGAACACCGTCAAGAGACGGAGCGCGTCACGCTCCGCTCGTGCTCGCAAATTGGCAATCGCAATAACGCGCGGAATCCTCGACTACGCATTCATTGGGCGTCGCGGGTAGCCAATGTGATACGCACCTCGTCCAGGTTGCCGTCGCGCAGGAACTTCGCGAGCACGACGTCGCCGGCCTTGTAGGTCTGCAGCGCGTACATGAAGTCGCTGATGCTCTCGATTTGGATGTCGCCGACCTGCACGAGCACATCGCCGGCGATCAAGCCTGCTTTCTCGGCGGGGCTGCCCGCCGACGTTCCGGCGAGCAACAGTCCCTTGCCTTCGTAGCTGTATTCGGGAACGGTCCCGAACCACACACGCATCGGCGAGCCGCCACGCTTTTCGCCGGCCTCGGGCACCGGCGGCTCGATCCACGCGAGCGCCGTCGATGCGGCCATCGCACGCACGACGTCGGCCCCAAGTGCGACCACGCGGGCTGCTCCGGCCGCATCGAAGCGCTCGAGATCGTCGGTGGGCTTGTGGTAATCGGGGTGGACGCCCGTGAAGAAATGCAGCGCCGGAATCTTGCGCTTGAGGAAGGTGTGATGGTCGCTGCCGCCGACGCCTTGCCCTGAGCGCGTGAGCTTCAACTCCAAGCCGGCGCGCGACGCGAGCCAGCTCTCGAACGGCGCGGCGGAACCGACGCCGAGCACGGCGAGCGCACCGTTCGAGCGCCCGACCATGTCGAGGTTGAGATTCGCCGCGACACTGGAGACCGCGAAGGTCGGCTGCTGTGCCCAGTGCTCGCTGCCGAGCAAGCCGAGTTCTTCGCCGCTCCACAGCGCGAACACGACGTCGCACGCGGGCTGCGCTCCCGCCGCCAACACACGCGCCATCTCGAGCACGGCGGCCGTCCCGCTCGCGTTGTCGTCGGCGCCGTTGTGAACCTGACCGAACGCATCGGGCGCGAGCGAACCTTCGCCGCCGAAGCCGAGGTGGTCGTAGTGCGCGCCGACGAGCACCGCGCGCGAACGATCGACGCCGGGCAAGCGCCCGAGCACGTTGAGCGCCGCGCCCTTTTCGCGCGTCACGTCCGCTACGACTTCGAGCGGCGCGGTCGTGCACACAGTCGAAGGAACCCAAGCACCACCGGCGTCGATGGCCGCAAGCTGTGCGGCGTAGTCACCGAACAACTCTGCGGCGACAGCGTGCGAAACGACGAAGGCGGGAATGCTCGCCAGCGCCGCGCGGCTGAAATCGAAGGGCGGCAGCGCTTCGTCCTTTTGGCTGGGATGCGGAACGACGATCACCGCCGTCGCGCCGTTTTTCTTCGCGTTCATGACCTTCAGGAACAGCGAGCCCGCGTTGCCCCAGCCGTCGCCGGCCTGCACGTTTGCGTTTTCGACGTGCGCGGGCGCGATCGGCGGCGCGACCTTCGGCGTGCCGCGGACGACCACCGCGATCGCGCCGTCGATGCGTTGCGGATAGTCGTTCCAATCGAGGTCGGCGGCGACGATGCCGTAGCCCTGAAACACCGCGACCGCTTTCGCAGAGCCGCCCGAAGAGCAAAACAGCGGCGCGACTTCGGCCGCGCCTGAGTACTTCCCGACCTTCGTGCCGCGCCCGAGTTCGGTCGGCTGCGGAACCAGGAACTCCTGCGTGAAGGCGGCGCCGTCCCCGGCCGGTTCGAGGCCGAGTTCGCGCAAACGTGCCGCGATCCACAGGCCCGCGCGGCGACCGGACTCGGTCCCCGCGCGCCGACCTTCCTGCTTGTCGTCCGCGAGCCACGCGACGTCGTCGTGCAGACGTTGTGAGTCAGGGACGACGGTCGCACTTCGTGCCGCAACGGGCGCTGCACCGGCGCGCTCTGCACGGCATGCGGCGAACGTTGTGAACAGGATCAACGACGGTGCGACGACGAGAAGGAGCTTGCGCATGGTCGCGGCATGATAGGAAGCGCCGCGTCCGCTCGCGCGAACCGTGCTCGAGCTTTGCGCTGCGCTCGATGCGCGTCGCGCAAGCGCGACCGAATCTCCGACCCCGTGCGCCGCCACGGCTGCGCTAAGCTCGCGCGCTTTCGCATGCACCTTCAAGTGATCTCCAGCGGCAGCGGCGGTAATTGCACGCTGCTGCGCGTCGACG
>CAYHRR010000634.1:0-2487 GCA_964358875.1 uncultured Planctomycetaceae bacterium
ACCAATCTCTCCAACGGCGTGAGCGTCGCGTTCACGCCATAACTCGCATCGCTTCACGTGCTGTCGTCGATCGGCGAACCGTCGGCGACTGCGTGTGAGGCAAAACAGCGGAACGCTTGTCGCGTCCGCCTTGGTTTCGCTCTTTGGTTCGCAACTTCCTGAGGGAGGAAAACTTCGATGGCTACATGGCTACATGGCTACATGGCTGCATCGCAGCATGCACCGGACGCGCCGTGCGCGTAGCGCAGTTCGCAACTGCGTTGTTGTTGATCGCCGTCGGCGCGGCGCGTGCGCAGGTGTTTGATCTCAAGTGGGGCGGACTCGCTCACGACGGTTTCTCGCTTGACGGACTCGAAGTCTGGACCGGCGAAGACGGCGGGCGCATCCGCCATAACGCCGGCACGCCCAACGCGCCGTGGACCTTTCAGACCACGCCCAACGACGTGAAAGACACGATCCGGCGCATTCACTTCATCGACAACATGCACGGTTGGGCGGTCAGCGCAGCCGGGCAAGTGCTCAAGACCACCAACGGCGGAGCGAACTGGACGGTGATCTGGGTGCAGGAGAACCCGTTCCATCCGGGCCAACCCGACGACCTGTGGGATGTCGTGTTCATCAGCGAGAACGAAGGTTGGATCCTCAGCTTCCACGGCATCTGGTACACGAGCTGTGGCGGCGCGGTCACCCCACAATGCCTGAACCCCTGGACGCAAGCGACGATCACATTGCCCACCGGCCTCGACATGGAAGACGACGTCGAGTTGTATTCGATGGACGTCGTCACCAACGCCCAGGCTCCCACCGTTCCTAACTTGCTGGGCTTGGTCAGCGCCGAGCCGGGACTGATCCTGCGCGCGACGTCGCCGCTGTTGTTCGAATACGTGACGCTCGACTTCTGCAGCCAAGGCGGCCTCGGCGTCCCGCCGTGCATGACTGCGTTTTGTGTCCCCGGCTACGACGGCCAAGCGATGGAGCTGTGGGACGTCAAGATCAGTCGACATCCGACCAACGCACTCGCGCTGTGCGTCGGCGGCACCGACAACAGTTGCGGCATCGCGCTCGCCTCGTCCGACAACGGTCAGACTTGGGTGCGCGAGAAGCACGAATGCGATCAGTGCGTCACCGCCCCGGTCGTTTGTCCGTGCAACGCAAACCCCGACTACAGGGACGACTCCCCGGCGCGCGACGGTGAAACCTGGCGCCTGAAAAAATTCTGGTCGCTCTACGGCACCTCGATCCTCCACGGCTCGAACGATGCCATCGCCTGCGGCTACTCGGGACAGTGCGTCGTGCGTGTCGCTCCGTCCGGCGGCGGTACTGGTGCTGTGTGGCGGGACCGCTCGATGTACAGCAACTGGGCACCCTCGGCACCAGACGCAGTGATTTATCCGCTGTTCGGCGCAGTGACCGCCACGAATTCAACGACGAGCACCAGCGCCTACATCACCGGCATGGGCGGCTACATCCTCAAAGCAACGGATGCGACCAGCGGCGGCTCTGGGACACCTTGGACGCCGATCGATCCCGTCGGTGGGCCGTGGCGACTCCGTGATGTGCACTTCTTCGACGCGTTGAATGGCTGGGTGGTCGGACAATTTTCGCGCATCGCCAGGACTATTGACGGTGGATCGCACTGGATTGCAGTCGCTCCACACCCCGATCTCGGTGTCGGCAACCTACAAGCCATCACGTTCAAGCCCGGCAACCAAATTGGCGTCGCTGTAGGCCAACTCGACAACGAGACGAGCATGCCGAAGATCCTCTACACGCAAAACGGCGGAGCTTCGGGCTGGGATGCCCCCGACTCAATCTCCAACCTGAAGGCCGACTCACCTTGGGACCTCCGCGAAGTCACATGGACCGGCGCCGGTAGCTTTTCACACTTCTGGGCCGTCGGCGCGCCGGGTCTTGTCGTGCACTCGACCGACGACGCCGTCAACTGGACCGAGTTCACTCCCCCAGGCTTCACCGCTGCGCAACTGAGCGCCTTAGAGTTCGAGGGGGTAGCGTTCGCCGACTTCAAGAACGGCATCTTCATTGCCAACGCGGTGTACGTCGACGCCAACGGCGACCGACACCCGAATGGCCACGCGTTCGCCCACCACGACCTCGGCAGCACCGTCACGTGGACGGACATCGGATCGACGAGCTACGGCGACGCGCTCGAACTCAGGGACGTCGAGGTCCACGACAAAGTCGCCTACATCGTTGGCGAAGTGCGCAGCGCCAATCCACCGATCGGCGTGCTGTTGACGTCGACTTTCAACGGCACGAGCAGTTGGAGCGCGCCAATTGTCGTCGCCACCGTTCCGTTGTGCACGGTCGGCATCGATCCCGAAGTGCTCGAACCGATCCTTGAGGAGGTCGAAGTCGACCCAGCCGGCCTGGTGTGGATCGGCGGCGATTGCGGCCGCGTGTGGAGTTGGACATCCGGCGGCGGCTTGGTGGACCACAAGACCAACACCGACTCCACGGTGCGCGGCA
>CAYHRR010000635.1:0-2486 GCA_964358875.1 uncultured Planctomycetaceae bacterium
AGCGCTTGATCGTCCCGCCCTTGCCGGCAGCGTCGCGGCCCTCGAACAGGACCACGATGCGCTCGCGCTCCTCTTTCACCCAGCGCTGCACTTTGAGCAGTTCGATCTGGAGCTGCGCTTTGAGCGCGTCGTACTCGGAGCGCTGCATGAGTCCGGGGAGCTCGCGCGAGTCGGGCGAAGCGTGAGGAAGCTGCGACTTGTTCATGGACACGGTTCTCGTGGGGGGTTGTTGGGTGCAACTCGAGGTGAGGCGTGCTTCGGTTGAGTGCAAGCGCCGACTCAAGCGCAATTCGCCGTACTCGCACGCGCGCGATGACCGTCGTGTCATCGATATCGAGAATCACGACACAAATATTTGCAGCGCTCGACTGCGCGTGTCGGGGCGCGCGTGATGAACGACGTGTCATCGACACCGCGCGCGCAGATGGCGCCGATGCGTCCTGCACCCGCACGGCGTGCTCGCAATGACGAGCGCGTCATCGTCGCCGCGGCTTCGTTGAACGCGTCGAAGCACACAACTGGGCTGTTCGGCTGAAGTGTGAGTCGCGTGCCGTTCGCTTAGCGTCGGGCCTTCGTTCAGAAACGACCGCGCCGCGCACCACGAACTCCGAAGCCCACAATGTTGAACTCCACCTCCGCGACGCGAGTCGCACTCTGCGCACTGACACTTCTCGCGACGGCCTGCGATCAAAGCGCAAGCAATGCAAGCGCCTCGACGACCGGCATTCCGCACGAAGCGATGATGCCGCAACCGTCGCGTGCGCGCGTGCTCGCCGTCAACGACCTCGGCATGCACTGCATGGACCGCGAATACTCGGTGTTCTCGATCCTGCCGCCGTTCAACGTCGTTCACGCGCAGGTCATGTGGCCCGACGCCACCGGCAAGCCGGTGTTGCAGGATTCGACGCGCGTCGACGTGCGCTATGACGCGATCGCCGATCGACTGGGTTCGATCAATTCGACGAGCAAGACGAAGACCGACTTCTGGCAGCACGCGCAAGCACTGTTCGGCGCACAACTCGCGCCGGGTCAGGGACTGCTCGGCATGTACATGCCCGCCGACGCGCCGCAACCGGGACCGCAGCCGATGAGCTACGACGCGACGAAGAAGATGTTCGGCGCGCCGGGCATTCCGATCACGCCGACGGACGATTCTGGTCTGACGAATACCTATCCGTTGTTGCGCATCTCCGCCTACGACCGCGCGAGCGGCCAACGTCTCGCCTCAGCGGACATCGTCGTGCCGGTCGCGCAGGAAACCGATTGCCAGAACTGTCACGCGACCGGTCAAAGCGCCGCGACCGGCGGGGGCATCACTTGGTCGAACGACCCCGATCTCGAAGTCCAGACCAAGCGCAACATTCTGATCCGCCACGATCACGACGAAGGCACGCAGTTGCTCGCAGCGCAGCCGGTGTTGTGCGCGAGCTGTCACTATTCGCCCGCGCTCGATCTCTCCGGCGCCGGTCCGCAAGGCCAGCAACTCGGCAAGCCGACGATGTCCTATGCGATGCACAACCACCACGGGAAGTTGCTCGACAGCGGCGGACAACCGGTGTTTCCGCCCAACGGAACGGCGCAGCAGACTTGCTACCAATGTCACCCCGGTGCGCAGACGGAGTGCGCGCGCGGCGCGATGAACACGGGCGGCATGGAGTGCCTGAATTGCCACGGCGACATGCTTTCGGTCGGAGGCGAGTTCAATCTCGCCGCGGGCGGCAGCATCGACGGCACCAACGATTTCCACGCGCGGCGCGCATGGACCGACTTGCCGCGCTGCCAGTCGTGCCACACGGGTGATGCGGTCAATCACTTGTCGGGGCCCGGCTATGTGCTTGCCGCGGACGGCATCCGCTTGAAGCAGGCCTACGTCAGCGGTGATCCGGCGGCCTCGGCGATTTCGCGGCCTTCGTCGCGCTTCGCCGAGAACCCCGCGCGGCTGTATCGCTTCAGCGAAGGTCACGGCGGCGTCTCCTGCGAGATGTGTCACGGCAGCACGCACGCGGAGTGGCCGGTCGAGCCGTTGGCGGCGAACGACAACGTGGTCGCCCGCGAACTGCAGGGCCACACCGGCGCATTGATGGAGTGCCGGTCTTGCCACACGCAGGGCACGATCCCGCTCGGCATGAACGGTCCGCACGGGATGCACAACGTCAACGACATGAGCTTCATCGACGACGCACACGGCGACATGTACGAGCAGAATCCGGCCGCGTGCAAGGCGTGTCACGGCGCGAACAAGCACGGCACCGTGCTTTCACGCACGTCGCGCAACCGTCAATGGACGATCGAAGATCAACCTGTCGTCATGCCGCGCGGAACGATCGTCGGGTGCGACGTCTGCCACGAGATGCCGTAGCGATCGCTTCGCAATTCGAGCTTCGACAAGCAACCGCGCTGGGCACCCCCGCCACGGGGGGCCCCGAAATAAAAACCGGGCGACCGCCATGGGCATGCCCGGTGAGAGCAAGTTCGGGCAGTATGGC
>CAYHRR010000636.1:0-2486 GCA_964358875.1 uncultured Planctomycetaceae bacterium
CCCGCCGAAGTCGTCGCGACGACCCTGTGCACGCTCGCCGACAACGTTGACGAACTCAGCGGCGAGGCGCTGCTGACCTGGAAAGAGACGCGCAAGCAGGGCGAGAGCGAAGTCGCCGTGATCGAAGTCGAACTCGAGTTCACGTCGCGCACGGACCAGGGCCCTGCGCTCGCGCGGCGCTTGAGCGCGGCGGGTGAAGACACGTTGCGAGACGACTTGGCTTTGTTGATGACCTGCACGTCGGAGGGCAAGGGTGAGCTCGTGTGGGACCTCGGCCTCGATCGTTGCGTGTCGTTCGAGATCGCGCTCGCCACGCGCATCGACGCGCAGTTTTCGTGGTCCGAGGAGGACTCGACGATCGGCTATCACTTCGTGCTCGACGCGAAGAACGAGCTCTCGACGACGCACGGGCTGAAGTAGATCCGCGCGCCGCGCGCGGAGCGGAAGCGGCGCGCAGGAGCCTCGAATCCGCGGCCAGGACGCGCGAATTCGCTACAACCTGCGCCCGCGCCGATGTCGCGTCCCACCACGCTTTCCACTGCCCGCCGCGCGCTGCCCTTCACGGCGCCGTGGTTGCTCGCGCCGATGGAAGGCGTCACGGAGCCGTGCTTTCGCGATCTTGTGCTCGCGCGCAACGCCGCGCACGAACTCGGCGGCGCCTTCACGGAGTTCGTGCGCGTCAACGCGTTGCCCGTGCCCGTCAAGGTCGTGCGCCGCCATCTCGGCCCGCTGCGTTTCGAGCAACCGGTCGGCGTGCAATTGATGGGCGCCGATCTCGAGCAACTCGCGCAGACCGCGCTCAACGCGGTGGCGGCGGGCGCGCCGCTCGTCGATCTCAATTTCGGTTGCCCGGCCAAGGGTGCGATCGCGGGTTGCGCCGGCTCGGCCTTGCTCCGCGATCCGCGCGCCGTCGAGCGCACGTTGCGCGCCGTCACGGACGTCGTGCACGACGTACCTGTGACCGCCAAGATCCGCGCCGGCTACGACGACGCGGCGTTGCTCGAAGAACTCGCGCGCGCGGCACAAGCCGGCGGCGCTGCGTTGTTGACCGTGCACTGTCGAACGCGCGCTGAGGCGTATCAGGACGAGGTCGACTGGACGCGCATCGCGCGCGCCGTCGCGAGCGTTTCGATTCCGGTGTGCGGCAACGGCAGCGTCAACACGCACGCGGATTTCGAACGCATGCGGCGCGAAACCGGCTGCGCGTTCGCCATGGTCGGCCGCGGAGCGCTGGCGGATCCGTGGATTTTTTCAGGTCGCGGCGTGACGCGCGGCGAAGCGGCGCGCTTCCTCGACGACTACGCGACCACGATGCGCGCGCGCCATCAATGGCCGGGCGGAGGCATCGTCGCGCGTATCAAGCAACTGCTGCGCTACTGGACCGCCGGCGCGTTGCTGCCCGACGAGGCCACGCGCAGTGCGTGGCTACGTGAACAGGACGGGGCCGCATTGCTCGCGCGCATCGGCGACATCGCGCGCGACGCCTGACGCCGCGCGGACTCGGCGCGGCGGACAATTGCGCAACACGCCGATCCGGCACGCAGCTCGGCGATCCGGCACGCAGCTCGGCGATCAGGCGCGCAACACGCCGATCAGGCGCGAAATCAGCGAGCCGCGGCGCGAGCCGCCGTCGAACTTGGCGCAGTCGCCGCGCAAGTTGAGCTTCACGTGATTGCCCGGCACCTCTTGGGCGCGCAGCGCGGGATCGCTCTGCGCTTGCTCCATCAGGTCCGGGTGGTAGCAACCCGTGCGACGCTTCCAAACGGTGCCGCCGACGACGCGGCGAAAGTGAAGGCAGTCTTTGCAGTCGGCCATGGCGAGTGAGGTAGGCGCTCGGAACGCCGACGAGCGGCGGGCACAAGGGCGAGCAATTTCCCGTTCGCGCGGGCGCAGCGCAAGACCTTGGTCGGCCGGAGTTCGTAGGCACGCACCTATACTGCGCCGCCTCATGCCGATTCCCGCGGCCCTTCACGACTGCGTCGCCGCCGCAACATGCGGCGTGTTGCGGCTGAATTCCACAGGCCTTTGGCCGTTGCTCGCGGCACTAGCCGCGCTGCTGATCGGCGCGTCGCCCTGCTTCGATCGCCTCCGTTGGGAGCGCACTTGGCTCAGAATGCGCGCGACGCTCGCCGCCGTTTCTGCGCACGGGCTGCGCGGACTCTCGAAGCTGCCGCACGGCCGAGTCGCCCTCGAGCGCGCCGTCGACTTCGAGCTGCCGGCGAGCGACGGCTCGCGCGTGCGCCTGTCGACCGAGCTCGCGCGCGGTCCGGTGTTGCTCGTCTTTTTTCGTGGAGCTTGGTGAATGACCTGCATCCATGAACTCCGAGGTCTCGGAGACGTGCAACGCGCGCTCGCCGCGCGGAACGGCCGCGTGCTCGCCGTCAGCGCCGATCCGCTCGCCCATCTCGAACGCGTCGCGCGCGATGCGCAGCTCGACTTCCCCTTGCTCAGCGACGTCGAGCGCAGCGCGATCCGCGCCTTTGGAC
>CAYHRR010000637.1:0-2483 GCA_964358875.1 uncultured Planctomycetaceae bacterium
ATTTGTCGAGCTCGCCGGGAAGGATGTAGACCGCTTCGTCCTTGAGCTGCTGCTTTTGCGCCGTCGGAATGTTCAGCGACTGGACGAGGTACACCGCGAGGTGCTCGGGTCCGACCTTGGTGATCGTGAACCCGTGGATGAACATGATGATCTGGTAGAACTCGTAGAACTCCCCCTTGGGGATGCGCTTCTCGCCGAAGAGGCGCACGTGGGGAGTGCGGAGCAGTGGTGCGACCGTGATATCGTCGACGTAGAAGTTCTTGCCCGTCGCGATCTGGCACATCTTCGTCAGGAACTCGAGGTTGGGGCCCTCGCCGTTCTCGTCGAAGTTGAGGATGTAGTAGTCGCCCGACTCTTGGATATGCGGGAGCGTGCGTTGGTTGGTCGTAGGCGGCGCCGCGATCGGCGCAGGCTGCGCGACCGGAGCGCCACCGCGCGCTGCGGGTCGACCCGCCGGAGGATTTTGCACGGCTGCGGGATTGGGCTTGACGGCCGGCGCAGGTCGCGCACTCGCCGCTGCGGCATCCGCTGCTTTTTGTGCAGCCACCTCGTCTGCGGCGCGCTCTCCGTCCTTCTGCGGCGCAGCGAACAACGTGGCGGAGAGCAGCGGGAATAGAGCCAGGGCTTTCAGGTCGCTTCGGCGGGTCATTCGACGATGTATCCCGTTGGAAAGGCCAAACTTAGCGCGACGATGCGCGCACGGCCGCAATCTAGGAACGCACACAGGGGGTGTCAACGCGCGGCGCGTGAGAGCAGGAACTTCTCGGCGCAACGCGCGAGTGGAGACGAACGAGCTCCGCGAATCTTCCCGTGGCGCACGAGCCGCGACGACGCACTTCGGCGTGTGTAGGATTCCGCGCCCTATGGAGCTGCGAAGACTGTTCGCGCCTGACGACCTGTTGGTCGATTTCGATCCCGCGGACAAGTGGGACGCGATCCGCCGGCTCGTCGGGCATCTGGTGCAGCACGAGCGACTTTCCGCGAGCGCGGGTGCCGCCGTGCTCGATCAGATCCTCGCGCGCGAGCGTTCGATGTCGACCGGCATGGAGCGCGGCATCGCGATTCCCCACGCCGCCGTCGACAACGTCGAGCGCGTGATCGCGTGCATGGGCATCGTGTCGCGCGAGCGCGGGCTTGAGTTCGAGAGCATCGACGCGCAGCCGACGCGCCTGGTCGTGTTGTTGGTGATTCCGCGCGCGCAGAAGCTACTGCACATCCGCACGCTCGCCGATGTCGCGCGCGTTCTCGGAGTCGACTCCGTGCGCGAGACGCTGATCGCTGCGCGTTCGCCGCAGCTCGCCTGGGAAGCGCTCGCGACCAGCGAAGGCGGAGCTCGGCGTTAGGTCTGCAGCGTCCGCAGCGCCGCTCTCCGGGTGACATCGGCGTCGCGAAGTCGCGCGAAAAGGGCTGAAAATCAAGCCCATTCGTCGAGTCGACGTTCGACGGCACGGCGGATCTGCGCGGCGGTTCGCTCGTACTCGCCGCGCGCTTCACCGATCGGATCGAGCACGTCGGCGCCCGTGGGATCGAGCAACGCGCAGTGGCGTGCTTTGCCCGGCGGCAGGCCCTGCGTCAGTGCCTCGAGGTGCGACGCCGTCAGCGCATACACGCGATCGAGCTTCGCAATCGACTCGGGCAGCGCAGCCCGTGAGCGGTGCTGCGAAATGTCGATGCCCACGGCGGCGAGCACGCTCACCGCGTGTTCCGAGGCGCGTGCTCCCGACGAGGCGTACACGCCCATCGAGGTGAGTTCGAAGCCGAATTCGGCGAGCCGCGCCGGCGCAACCGCGAGGCGTTGCGCGAGCGCGTCACGCGCCAGACCTTCCGCCATCGGGCTGCGGCACGTGTTTCCCGTGCAAACGAAACCGATGCGCAGTCCTGCCGTGGCGCGCAACGCGGCGAGATCGACGATGCCTTCGCGCAGCAGCTCGAAGTGTCCGGGGCCGAGCTTGAGCACGACCGAGGCTTCGCCGAGTCGTGGAATGCCGCCGTCGATCACGTAGGCGAGTTCGTCACCGAAGGCCGCGAGGATTTCGGCGGCACTGTTGAGCGGATGCTCTCCATGCACATTGGCGCTCGTCGCGACGATCGGGAACGGAGCGCGCGCGAGCACGGCTTCACAGGCGGCGTGCGCGGGGCGCCGAACTCCGCTCCATCCGTCGTGCCACGCTGCGTCGACTCCGCTCGCCCGACCCGGCAACACGAGCGTCAGCGGTCCGGGCCAATAGCGCTCGATCAAACGCGTGGCCAGCGGTGAAACCCGAGGAAAACGCGCGAGTGCGTCGTTCGCGGCGACATGCCACGTCAACGGCTGCGTGCGCCGGCGGCCCTTGATTCCGGCCAAGTGTGCGACGGCTCGCGCGTCGTCGGCGCGCGCCGCGAGTCCGTACACGGTCTCGGTCGGCAAGGCGACGCGTTCGCCGCGCGCGAGCGCCGCGATCACCGCTGTCGTCGCGGCCCCCGCCGGCCGCCCAGGGCCCCCC
>CAYHRR010000638.1:0-2482 GCA_964358875.1 uncultured Planctomycetaceae bacterium
CACGACATCTACGGCAATTGGAATCGCGCCGTGCAAGGCGCGTTCAGCCTCGGCGTGCCCGGCTATCTCGCGCGCTTCGACGACTGGAACGAGGTCGCCGCGCTCGTCACCGCCGGTCAGCCGCTGGTGATTTCGATCGCGGTCAAGCCCGGCGAACTCGACGGCGCGCCCTACGAAAAGACCGCGGGCCACCTGCTCGTGCTCACCGGTTTCGACGAACACGGCGACGTGTGCGTCAACGATCCGGCCGCGATCGACGCGGCGAAAGGTCGAGCGACGTACAAGCGCGCGCAGCTCGAACACGTGTGGATGGCCCGCGGCGGGACGAGCTACGTGCTGCTCCCCAAGGCGCGCTAACGTCGCGCGCGCTTGGAAGCCGATTCGGCCCGTGCTCGAATCTCCGCCATGCAACAGCCCGCCAAACGCTGGATCGTCGAACAACTCGCGACGAGCGCGATCGTCGCGCGCGGCCCGCTCGGCAAGGCGTGGCGTTTCTTCTCGCGCGACGTGTGGCTCGCGGAGGTCGATCACTTCGGCACGGCGCGGCGCGCGCTGTACCGCGTGTGCCGCATCGCCTTCCTGGCGTTGAAGAGCTTCGCCGGCGATCGCTGCGTGATCCGCGCGGGCGCGCTGACCTACACGACCGTGCTGTCGCTTGTGCCGATGCTCGCCTTCTCCTTCGCGATGCTGAAGGGCCTGGGCTTTTACGACGAGCTGCGCACGACGCGCATCGATCCGTACCTCGATGGTTTGTTCGGCAAGCTCGAGCCCGCGGCGACGATCGAGCTGCCGCTCGCGCCGATCATGCAAGCCCCGGCGCCTGAGCAGGGCATGCTGCAGTTGCGCGAAGGCTTCGATCGCGTGCTCGGTCTCGTCGATCACACCAATCTGAAGGGGCTGGGGTTCGTCGGACTGCTCGTGTTGATGCTCGCCGCGCTGCGCTTGTTGTCGTCGGTCGAAGCCTCGTTCAACGAGATCTGGGGCGTGCGCAAGGCGCGCACTTGGGTGCGCAAGCTGTCGGACTACCTGACGATCGTGATCGTCACGCCGCTGTTCCTCGTCGTCGCGATCGGGGTGACCACCGCCGCGCAAAACGCCGGCGTCGTGGAATTCCTCGACAAGAAGCTCGCGCTCGGATTTCTGATCGAGGCGCTGATTCGAATCGCGCCGGTGTTGATCGGCTGGGCAGCGTTCACGCTCGTGTACCTGGTGATGCCCAACCGGCGCACGAAGTTCGCATCGGCGGCGCTCGGTGGATTCGTCGCGGGACTGGCGTGGCAAGCCGCGCTCGTGCTGCACATCAAGTTCCAGATCGGCGTCGCCAACTACAGCGCGATCTACGCCGGCTTCGCAGCGCTGCCCGTGTTCCTCGTGTGGGTGCAACTGTCGTGGCTGATCGTGTTGTTCGGCGCCGAACTCGCGTTCGCGCACGAGAGCGAGCGCGAGTACCGCGGTTTCGCCGGGTACGAGCAGCACGCGCACGCCTTCCGTGAGCAAGTGGCCCTGCGCGCGTTGACGCGCATCTGCGATGCCTTCCAGGCCGGGAAGCCCGCGCGTGGTGCGCGCTCGATCGCCGCGGGTCTCGGTCTCGCGCCGCGCGAGGTCGAAGAAGTGTTGCACGACTTGGTGCGCGGCAAGCTCGTCGCGCAAGTCGACGGCGCGGAGAGCGGCGACGGAGCGGGCTACATGCCGGCGCGCGATCCCGGGCGCATCACCGTCGTGAACGTGCTCGAAGTGTTTCGCGGCGAAGGTCTCGATGCGGGTGTCGCCGCCGAGTCGGAGCTCGATCGACACGTCGACAAGCTGATGGCGCAGCTCGACGAAGAGGCGCGCACCTCGGCGCACAACCGCACCTTGCGTGATTTGGTCGAGGAGGCGCGGCGTCGCGAAGCACTTGCAGCCCCGAACGCGCCGCAATTGCGCGCGCAAACGAGCTGAGCATGGACGACATCGCGCGCTATCGCTTGCTCAACGCCTGCGGCGTGTGCGGACGCCAGTACGACGTTTCCCACCTCGACGGCGGCCGTGTCGTGCGTTGCGAATGCGGCGTGCGCTTTGCTGTGCGCGTTCAGAAGCCGCACGACCCGCGCGCGCTGAAGTGCTCGAGTTGCGGCGGTTTGCTCAAGGACGGAGCGCGCAAGTGCGAGTACTGCGCAGCGGAGATCACTCTCGAAGAGCAGCGTCTTTCGGCTGTCTGTCCGAAGTGCTTCGCGCGCACGGCGAGCGACGCGCGCTTCTGCATGGAATGCGGTATTGCCATCGCGCCGCAGGCCATCTTCGCGCTCGCCGACGGCACGGCGTGCCCGCGCTGCAAGGGAGCGCTGCGTTCGCGCGAGATCGCCGCGACGCTCGTCACCGAGTGCGGCGCGTGCGGCGGTATGTGGTTGACGCCGGAGGGCTTCTTGCATGCGTGCGAGCACGCCGATCAGGCGCGCGCAGCCGAGAGCGCGGCGCAGAGCAGCGCGCGTCAACCGATCGAAGC
>CAYHRR010000639.1:0-2461 GCA_964358875.1 uncultured Planctomycetaceae bacterium
CCAAAGCGGCCGACGCGGGCCGTGAGTTTAAGGGAGAAGTAGCTGCCGTCTTTGTTGGGCGATGAGCACCTGCGTGCGGGTGCCGCTGCGTTGCGTGTGGCCGGATCGCGCACGCTGAGTTCGTGCGCGTTCTTGCCGGCGCGTGGCGCGGGTGGCCCTCAGCGCTACGCTCCCGCTGTGAAAGCAACACTTGCGCTTGGCGCTTTTCTCGTCCTCACAGCCTGCGTGTCGCCGCGTCAACCGGCTGTGCAGAGTCCCGCACCGACCGATGAACTCGGCTCGACGCGCAATTCCGTCGTTGCGCTGCAGCGTGACGAGCATCGGGCGGCGCTGACCTACTTCGCTCAGAGCCTCGCGCCGGGCGAACGCGAGGAACTTGCGCGACTCGCTCCGGGGCTGAGCGTCGTCGTCGGTCTGTCGCGCGAACAAGCGCTCGCGCGGGCCGGCGAGGCGCACGGCGTCGACGGCTTTTATGCGAGCCCTGAGTTCTTGCGCGCTGCGAAGCGCCTCGCGTGGGTGCAGGCCCAGAGCGCGGGCGTCGATCGCTATCTCGGACTGCGCGAGCTCGTCGACAACGACGCGGTCGTCCTCACCAACCTGCGCGGCATCCACGGCCCGGCCATCGCCGATCACGTGTTCGCCATGCTGCTCGCTTTGACGCGCGATCTTCCCGTGCACCTCGCCGCTCGCGCGGAGGGTGCTTGGAAGCGCGAGGGTTCGGGGATCTTGCGGCCGCTCGCGCTGCAAGGTCGCACCCTGTGCGTCCTCGGCCTCGGCGGCATCGGTACCGAGGTCGCGCGACGCGCGCACGGCTTCGGCATGCACGTGATCGCGACGCGCCGCAGCTCGGATGCGTCGCCCGAATTCGTCGAGCGCGTCGGCACGCCCGACGACTTGCACACCTTCCTCGGACTGAGCGACGTGGTCGTCGTCTGCGTTCCATTGACGCCGGACACCGAACGCATGCTCGACGCGCAGGCCTTGGCCGCGCTCAAACCCGGCGCGATCCTCGTCAACATCGCGCGCGGCAAGATCGTCGACACCGAAGCACTCGTCGCAGCCTTGCGTTCCGGCCACGTCGCAGGCGCGTGCCTCGACGTGACCGATCCCGAGCCTCTGCCGCGCGAACACGCTCTGTGGAGCTTCCCCAACGTGGTGATCACTCCGCACGTCGCATCGAACGCCGAACTCACCGACGAGCGTGCGTGGCAGCTTTACCGCGAGAATCTGCGCCGATTCGACGCCGGCGAAGCGCTGCTCAACGTCGTCGACAAACGCGCCGGGTATTGAACGGCGCTTGACTCACTCGGGTTTGCGCTCGAACACGAACGAGCTCGCGCGCGCTCCGTCGAGCATCGAAATCGTCGCCGTCACGCCCTTCTCCGTGCGCTCGTAGCGAATGCGCTGCGGATGATCGTGCGTGGCGTTTTCGAACACGGCTTCGTGGTCGTTGAGCGTGACCGCAGGAAACGGCACGGCCTTGCCGCCGCCGGGCTGCGCGATGTAGGCGACCGTTCCGTTCTTGGCCGCGATGCGCAGGAACTCGAAGAACTTCGTCGTCTCAGCGTCGTAGGTGTGCGACAGGCCCAGCATCGTGCTGCCCGCGAGCGGCAACCAACGCTCGTCCGTCGTCGTCGCGCCGTCTTGAAGCCGCCATGTGCCCGCGAGCCACGAGAGCTGCGCGAGTTGTTGGAGCGGCGTCGGCTTCGGCGCGGGAGCTTGCGAGGGAGCCGCTGCGAAGGCGAGCAGGCCGGCGAGTGCGATGCGTGCGATCGACATGGTCGTGGTTCCTCGAAGGGACGGCGCGCGAGCTTAGCGGTGTGCGCCGATGTCGCACGATCACTGCACTCGAGCGACGCAAGGCCTACTCTGCGCGCCATGTTCGTCACCGAGCGACTAGTGCTGCGACCTGCGCTACTCACCGATCTCGAAGCCCTGCACGAGATCCTCGCCGACCCGGAGCAGATGCGCTTTTGGTCGACGCCGCCGCACGCGGACTTGCAGCGCACACGCGCATGGCTGGAGAGCATGATCGCCGCGCGCGCCGAGGGCCGTTCCGTCGACGACTGCATCGTCGAGTTCGAAGGTCGCGTCGTCGGCAAGGCCGGCTTCTGGCGCGAGCCCGAACTCGGCTTCATCATCCACCGCCGCGTGCAGGGCCTCGGAATCGCGGCGGAAGCCCTCGAAGCGTTGCTTGCGCGCGCCTTCGAACTTCGCGGTCTCGCGCGCGTGACCGCCGACGTCGATCCGCGCAACGAGCGCTGCCTGCGCTTGCTCGCGCGCCTGGGGCTGCGCGAGACCGGCCGTCGCGCGCGGACGTTTTGCATCGCGGGTGTGTGGAGCGACAGCGTCGATCTCGAGCTCACCGCGCAAGCGTGGCGCGCGACGCGCTGACGACGAGAAAACGTCGCGCAACTTTGAGCCGCACAGCGCGCTCTTCGTGCAACCTCAGCAACGGTCG
>CAYHRR010000640.1:0-2456 GCA_964358875.1 uncultured Planctomycetaceae bacterium
CCGCGCCCGGCGGCGTTTCGATGTCGAGCGTTCCGTGCGCTGCGAACTGTTTGCGCGCGATCGTCGCGCCGCCGTTCGCGCGCCGCGCACGCACCTGCACGAATGCCGACGGTTCGATCGCGACGATCGTGATGTACAGGCGCAGCTTCGAGCACTCGTCGCGCGCCGGAGCATCGATCGTCCAGCGCTGCGCCTGTGCATCATCGAGGATCAAGTTCGGCGGCGCGTCGCACACGGCGACGCGTCGCTCGCCGCTTGCGCTGCCGCGCGCCGCGAATTCCGCCGCGCACGCGCAACCGGCGACGACGAGTGCCGCCGCCAAGCTCGCGCCGCACCAAGCCGACGCGATCAAGCGCAGCCGGCTCACCGGCGCCTTGGCGATCCAGTCGACCTCGCCTTCACGCCACGCGCTGATCGTTCGCGCCGCGCCCCAGATCAAGTACGGCACGAGCACCAAGGTCAGCGTCGACCATGTGCTCGCGCGCGACAATGCTCGCGCACTGACGAGCGCGAGTTCGTCCTGCGCCGTCGTTTCCGTGCCGACGATGAACACCGCGAGCGCCGTCGCCGCGAGCGCGAAGCCCAACGGCAGCGCGCGGCGCAAATGCAGCCTCACGAAGCCCGCGTTCACGGTGTGGGCGCGGAGCGAAAGCGCTTGTACAGCTCGAGCAGATTCGACTGCGACGGCTGCGTCCCGGTCACACGCCCGCCGGCGCGCTCGATCTCTCGGACCAGTGCCTCGAGCGCCTGTTGATCGAGCCCTTCGATGCTGACGTCGATGGCGGCTCGCGCACCGAGGCTGCGTGCGAGCTCCAAGGCCGACCCACGCGCGACGATGCGGCCGTCGATCAAGGCCGCGGATTCCTCGCAGTGTCGATGCAGGTCGCTGAACAAGTGCGACGACACGACCACGCTCGCACCGCGCGCGCGCGCTTCATCGAGCAGCTCGTCGACGACCGCGAAGCCCGGCGCGTCGAGTCCGGCCGTCGGTTCGTCGAGCAAGATCAAGTCGGGCTCGTGCAGCAGCGCTTGCGCGATGCCGAAGCGCCGCAACATGCCGCGCGAGAAACGACCGAGCGGCGTGCGCGCTGCGTGTGCGAGCCCGACGCGTTCGAGCAAGCGTTCGGCGCGCGCACGCCGTTCGCGACGTGCCAAGCCGTGCAGCGAGCCGAGCAAGTCGAGTGCGACCGCGGGCTTGAGCTCCGGCGGAAACGGCGAGTCCTCCGGGCAAAAACCGACGCGCGCGCGAATCGCCATCGAATCCGGATCGCCGCCGAGCACGCGCACCGAACCCTCACGCGGCGCGTCGATGCCGGCGATCACACGCAACAACGTGCTCTTGCCGGAGCCGTTCGGTCCGACGAGCCCGAGGAACCGTCCGCGCTCCAGTTCGAGATCGACGCCGTGCAGCACTTCCTTGCGCCGCAAACCGAAGGCGCTCGGAAAGCTCTGGTGCAGGCCGCGAATCTGGAGGGCGAGGTCCATCGAAGGCGCAGCAGTGTTACCGCGGCGGGCGCGCGCGGCCAGCTCGGCGCCGCGAACTCGTCGGGACGGCGTGCGCCGTGCCTTCGCGATCAAAGGCGCTGGTACGCGCTGCGTCCGGCCGCGCAACTTCGCGCGACGCCGACGCGTCTCGGTCGAGCCCGGCGCGGCGATGCGCTATTCTCTGCCGCGTGTTCGAAGCCCTTGGGCAATGGTTCGGCGGAAGGCGCGGCGAGCCCGTGCCGATCGTGCTGTACACGCGGCGCGGCTGCCATTTGTGCGAGCTGATGAAGGCCGAGATCGAGCGCTCGAGCCGGCGTGGCGAATATCAGTTGAGCGAGGTCGACATCGACAGCGACGCACAGCTCGTCCAGCGTTGGGGTCATTCGATACCGGTGCTCGAAATCGGTGGGCAGATCGCTTTCAAGTCGAAGCTCACGCCGGCCGACTTCGAGCGCAAGTTCGAGCGGCTCGCCGAGGAATGGCGCCATGCGCGCGCGCTCGGTCGCGCGAACGGCGAAGCCAAGGAACGAACCTGATGGCGCAGTTGTTCGTGCTTTCGGGCCCCGACGTCGGCCGCTCCTTCGAAATCGCGCCCGGGGCGACGGTCGGCCGCAGCCCCGATTGCGCCGTCACGCTCAAGCACGCTTCGATCAGTCGCTCGCACGCGCGTTTCGAGCGCGACGGCGAGCGTTGGTTCGTCGTCGACGCGGGCTCGCGCAACGGCATCGTCGTCGACAAGCGCCGCATCGAACGGCTCGAGTTGGCGGACATGGCCGAGTTCCAACTCGGCGAGCTGTTGGTTCGCTTCCGCGCGCATGCGCCGGAAATGTCGACATCGGCGACGCCGCCGCCGAAAACCGCGCCGCTCGATTCCACGCCGCCCAAGCCCGCTTCACCCCACGTCGCTTCGCCCAAAGTCGCTTCGCCCAAAGTCGCTTCGCCCAAAGTCGCTTCGCCCAAAGTCGCTTCGC
>CAYHRR010000641.1:0-2456 GCA_964358875.1 uncultured Planctomycetaceae bacterium
CGTGTGGAAGCACCGCGACCAACGCGGTGCCGCGCTGCGCTGGGTGCTCGCGGCGTCGCTCGCGTGGTGCGCATGCGTCGCGCCGTGGACGATCCGCAACTGGCGAGTCCACGGCGGCTTGGTCGTGATCGACTCGAGCGGACCCTTCAATTTTTGGCGCGGAAACCAGCCCAACGCCTACATCCGGCGCCTGAACAACTCCGACTGGAATGTGCGCTTCAAGGCGCCGTTTTCCGCCTGGTCGCAGGCGCCCGTCGCCGAAGTCGGCGGCAACAAGATCGTCGAGATCGCGGCCGAACGCTTTGGGACGACCACGCCCAGCGACCTGCAAGTGATGCAGGCCGCGAACAGCGCCGCACTCGATTACATCCGCGAGGATCCGGGCTGGTCGCTGCAGCGCGCCTGCTACAAGATCGTCGACCTGTGGAACCCGACTTCGTTCGTGATGCGCCACCTCAGCAAGAAGGGCTACGGCGAAATCGCACCGGCGCTCGAGTCGGCGCTCGCGTGGGCGTGCGTGCTCAGCTACTTGCTGGTGCTCGTCTTCGCCTTGCCCGCGTTGTGGTTGCTGCGACGCGAGGCGAACGCCTGGGTCGTGTTGTTGTTGATGCTGTACTACACCGCGATTCACGCCGTCACGTTCGGATTGACGCGCTTCCGCTTGCCGGTGATGCCGTTCTTGATGGTGCTCGCGGGCTGGGGCGCAGTGACGGCCTGGGACAGATGGCGCGCGCGAGGTTTGCGATGAAGCGCTCGTTCGTGTGTGCCTTCGGCGCGCTGTCCTTGTGCGTCGTCGCAGCGTGCGGCGACGAGCCGGCGCCGCGCCCGAACATCGTGTTCGTCGTGTGGGACACGGTGCGCGCGGACCACACGAGCCTCTACGGCTACGCGCGCAAGACCACGCCTTTCCTCGACGAATTCGCGAAGAACGCGCGCGTCTACGACGACTGCATCTCGGCGGGGAGCTGGACCGTTCCTTCGCACGCCTCGATGTTCACCGGCCTGTTGCCGGGCGAGCACGGCGCGCAGCACGGCCACGAATACCTCGACGACGGCTTCGTCACGCTCGCCGAGCGCTTGCGCGACAGCGGCTACCAGACCTTCGCGTGGGCGGCGAACCCGCACGTGTCGAGCGAGGAAAATTTCCTCCAAGGCTTCGAGGTCGAGCAGCATCCCTGGGACGAAGCCTCGCTCGAGCGCGCGATCGCGATCTTCAAGGCGAAGCTGCCGGACTCGACGGCGACGAACGAAATGCGCGAGCGCGCCGACAAGCGCGGCGAGAGTCGCTGGGTGGTCAAAGCGGCGGGCGAGCTCGGACGCGAGGGCTTCCTCGCATGGGAAGCACAGCGCGACAAGTCGCGGCCGTTCTTCGCCTTCTTCAACTACATGGAGGCGCACCGGCCGCTGATCCCGCCGCGCAAATTTCGCGAGCAGTTGCTGACGCCGGCGCAGGTCGAGGCGACTTACGCGACCGAGTTCACGTGGCCGGAGACGTGGGCCTACTGCTTCGGCGTCCACGAATACGAGCACGGCGAACTCGACGTGCTGCGTGACGTGTACGACGCGGCGCTGCTCGAACTCGATGCGCTGTTCGCCGAGCTCGTGCGCAGCCTCGAAGAGCGCGGGCTCGCCGACAACACGGTGATCGTGTTGATCGCCGACCACGGCGAGCATCTCGGCGACGGGCATTTGATCGATCACCAGTACTCGGTCGCGCAAGCGCTCGTGCACGTGCCGCTGGTCGTGCGTTATCCGGCGAAGTTCGCGCCGGGTCGCGAGACGCGGCCGGTGATGAACGTCGACGTGTTTCCGACGCTGCTCGAACTGGCGCAGACGGACGCGCCGAAGCTCGGCGTCGGCGCCGCGCGCAGCTTGCTCGATCCGAAGGAGCGCCGGCCGCGGCTCACGGATTACTCGAAGCCCTTTCCGCGCGTGCTCGAGTCGATGCGCAAGAGCTATCCCGAGCGCGACATCGCGCGCTTCGAACGTGGCGCGTGGTCGCTCGTCGACAGGCCCTGGAAACTGGTGCAGGAACCCGGCGGCCCGTCGCACCTCTACGACCTCGCCGGCGATCCGCACGAGGAGCGCGACGTCGCGGCCGAGCAGCCCGCAGTCGTACAGCGCATGAAGCAAGGTCTCGACAGCCTGCTCGGCTCGGTCCAGCCGTTCTCCGACGGCAAGCCCGTGCCGCGTTCGAAGGAGCACGAGCAGCGTCTCGGCGCCACGGGCTACGCCGACGGCACGGTGAAGCCGAAGCCGACGGACGGCGCGCCGAAGGAAGCGCCGCCGCGCGACGAGCGGTGACGCACACCCCGTCGTTTATGTCCAACTACTAACTTGGCGCAAATTAGTAGCGGCCGGCGCGCATACGGCGCGGTCACGGACGGAACTCACAGCGCTCGAAGTGACGCGCGCCGCTCAGGCCTGCGCTTTGGCGGTCTTGCGCGCTTCCTTGG
>CAYHRR010000642.1:0-2453 GCA_964358875.1 uncultured Planctomycetaceae bacterium
ACTACTGCACACCTCGCTTGCCACATCGGAATCTTGCAGCGCGACGCGACCAAGCTCGACCGCGAGGGCCGCGACTATTGGGTGAAGCCGCTACGCGAAGTCGGCGCCATCGAGCCGGTTCTCCTCGACTCGCGTAAGCGCGCATTCCTGTCCGGCCACATCAAGGCCAAGTCGCCGAACTCGGCGTACCGTTTGGCTCATGACTTCAAGCGGATCCTCCAAGCGACCGACAAGGAGTCGCGCGTCCTGCTCGGCGAATGGATCAAAGAGGAGAACGTTCGAGGTCGACTCGAACTCCAAGCCAAGCAAGCGGAGCAAGCCGGAGAGTGCGTCGACACGGCGCACGCCAACTTGATCCGGGCGTGCATCGAGCACTACGTGCCGCGTTTCCTGTCCGGATTCATCGTCGTGTACACGGACAGCACCGACGGCGAGCGCATCACCGACGAAGATCGCGATCACCTTCGTGACGCCGGACTGGACCTGCGCTTGGGCGATGCGATGCCCGACGTTCTGCTCGTCAATGCCGAGCTGAACGAGCTGTGGGTCATCGAAGCCGTCACGAGCGACGGCGAAGTCGACAATCACAAGGTCGAACGCATGCTCGTCTTCGCCAGACGGCACAAGAAGGCGGGAGTCGGCTTCACGACGGCGTACGCAACTTGGAAGTCGGCCGCAGTGCGCCAAGCGGCGTACAAGAACATTCCTCCGTCGACGTACATCTGGATCCGCGAGGATCCGTCGAAGCACTACCGCGCTCAGTCCTTCGGAGACGACAGCACGCCTTCGACGATTCGATCGATGCGTTCTTGATCGGGGAAGGACGCGCCGACTTGCTGGCCGATCGCGCGAAGCTGCGTCGCGGACGGATAGCGAAAGCTGCGGAGATCCGACGCGTTGACCTGCGTGTGTCCGTTGAAGCGGCGGAAGTAGCGATCGGCGAGCGACGTGTTCAAGAAGACCGCGAGTCCCTTCGCAAGCGCTTTCGAAAGCCCGGCGCCCGCGGCGTGGAAGTAGTTCACATGGTTCTCGAAGCCGACGTTCTCGATCTGGGGCGGTAGCCGCGTCGGGTCGAAGACCACCGCGACGACGCGGCGACGCTCTTCCTTCGACGTGAAACGCTTCGTCAAAACGTACGTCGCGTTCGGAACCATGAGCGCGCGAGTGTCGCCCCGATCCGCAAGAGCGTTCGGTTTGCGTCCGCCATTGCGCGGCCACGCGACGTAGCCGTCTTGGAAGTGCGCAGGATAGATCAGCGGAACGCTGCGCGGCTCCGGATCGCGACGCAGGAATTCGCGCGCGCGGAAATCGACGACGCGCCCGGTGGAAACGTTCAAGCCGAGATCGCCGAGCGAGCAGGGCAAGGCGGCGATGCGAGCGGCGGCGACGTCGTCTTCCTCGCACACCGCAAGATGGATGAATGCGTTCGGGTCCTCGGGGGCGACGACCGCGTGCGACGGAACGGTGCGGCTGCGTACTTGCGCGGAAGGTCCCGAACTCACCGAGAGTTCGATGCGGCCTTGAGTCGCGCCCTTCTTCGCGTGAAAGATCACGTTCTCTTGGAGCACCGCATCGTCCTTGAACGCGGTGTCGCGCGTCTCGAACACGTGCACTCGAAGCAGCGCGGTCTCGCCCAGCAGAAGACGACGGAACGGGCGGAAGTAGGGACCATTGCAGAAACTGCGCGGCGTGATCGCGACGATCTCACCGCCCGGTTCGAGCAACTTGATCGCGAGCGCAACGAAGGCCGCGTACAGGTTTGACGCCTCGATTCCGGCGGCGCGGAGGGCCGAACGCTCGATCGAGTCGCTGTGAATCTTGCGATAGGGCGGGTTGAGGATCGCCGCGTTGAATCGCGGAAGCGTTTCGTTGCGGAACAGACCTGGATCCAACAGCGCAACCGCCGAGCTGATGAAGTCGTTCTCGCAGCGTCGACCGTGGAACCGAACGCCGGCTCGGCGCGCCTCGTGTTCGCATGTTCGAAGAACCACGCGCAGTTGCTCGAGCATCAACGGCTCGATCTCGAAGGCCGTCGCATCGATCGAACTCGGCGGCCTTTTTCGAGAGCACAGCTCGGCTACGACGGCCGCGGTGAGCGACCCGACTCCGGCACCGGCATCGAGCAGCCGGATGTTTTCGGCTCCGAGTTCGAACATCTCGGCCATGAGCCCGGCAATCGGCGCGGGAGTCATGAACTGACCCAACGCCGCACGACGCGTGTCGTCGAGCGCGCCGTTGGCGTGGCGTCGCGCGCTGTCCGCGTGAGCCATCAGGCTCGCAGGCTCGTTCACCTTGTCGATCATGGCGAAGCGTCGCGGCGGGGAACTCTCGAACTCCCACTCGCGACGTTGTGCGAGAAGGATACGCCGCGTTTCGTCGACGTCACACGACGCCGACCGCTCAGAGCGTTTCGCGGTACAGGCGATCGTCGGGGCGCGGGATCACGACTTTGC
>CAYHRR010000643.1:0-856 GCA_964358875.1 uncultured Planctomycetaceae bacterium
AACGTCGCCGAGCCCGTGGCGCTGGAACGACTCCGCGAGCGCGATGGCGCCTTCCATCGCGAGCTTGGTGCCCGAGCCGATCGAGAAGTGCGCCGTGTGCACGGCGTCGCCCATCAACACGACGTTCCCGTGGCTCCAGCGCTCGCACGAGATCATCGGAAACACGCGCCACAGCGAGCGGTTGGTGAGCAGCTTGTGGCCGTCGAGATGCTCGGCGAACAGGCGCTCGAAGTAAGCGCAGGTCTGCGCTTCGTCGAGCTGCTCGAAGCCCGCGCGTTGGTAGACCTGCTCGTGGCACTCGACGATGAAAGTCGAGAGGTTCTTCTCGAACGGATAGGCGTGGACTTGGAAAAGTCCGTGCTCGTTCTCGAGGAAGATGAAGGTGAAGGCCTTCAGCGGCTTGGTCGTGCCGAACCACGCGAAGCGACACGCGCCCATGCGGATCGTGGGCTTGAAATGTCCCTCGAAGCGCTTGCGCATGGCGCTGTTGACGCCGTCGGCGGCGAGCACGAGGTCCGCCGGACCGGCGTCGCGCTCGTCGGCGAGGTCGCGCTGGAAGTGCAGGCCGACGCCGAGCTCGGCACAGCGTTCGTGGAAGATCTGCAGCAGTTTCTTGCGGGAAAGTCCGCAGAAACCGTGGCCGGTCGAGCGCACGCAACGGCCTCCGACGTAGGTCTCGATGTCGCCCCAGTAGGCGAACTCGCGCGTGATCGCCGCGTAGCTCTCGCGGTCGACGCGCGCGAAATTCGTCAGCGTCTCGTCGGAGAACACCACGCCCCAACCGAAGGTGTCGTCGGGCTTGTTGCGCTCGTAGACGTCGATGCGGGCGCCGAAGGTAGGCGGAGGCGCGATCCGC
>CAYHRR010000643.1:866-2452 GCA_964358875.1 uncultured Planctomycetaceae bacterium
TTTGCGCATGAGGATGTAAAAGTACAGGCCCGCCGGGCCACCGCCGATGCTGACGATCCTCATGGTGCGCGGCATGGTAGCGGCGCCGGGACGCGCTCCCATGCGAACTGCTAACCTTCCGCCCCGCACGATGGAACTCGCGAAGCTCACTTGGCCCGAGGCCGCCGGCGTCTTGCGGTCCGCGACCGTCGCGATCCTCCCGATCGGTTGCACCGAGCCGCACGGTCCGCACCTGCCGCTCGATACGGATGTGACCATCGCGCTCGCACAAGCGCGCCGCGCCGCCGAAATCCTGCAGGAATCCGGGCTGCACGTGCTCGTGCTGCCGGCGCTCGCCTACGGCGTCACGAATTTCACGGACGGTTTCGCGGGACGTCTTTCGATCCAACCGGGGACGCTGTGGGCCTTGCTCGAAGACATCGTCGTCGGGCTCGAGCAGCACGACGTTCGTCAGATCGTGTTCGCCAACGGCCATCTCGAGCCGGCACATGTCGCGGTGCTGCGCGGCGTCGCGCTCGACCACACTGAACGCGGGCGCGAGAAAGCCCAGGTGCTGTTCGTCGACGTCACGCGTCGCAAGCTCGCGCAACAACTGGGCGACGCGTTCATGAAGGGCGACCACGCAGGGCGCTACGAAACCAGCCTCGTGCTCGCGGCCGATCCGGCTGCGGTGCGTGAGGATCTACGCGCGCGCCTTGCGCCGGTCGAAGTCGATCTCGTCGGTGCGATTGGGCGCGGCGCGCTGCATTTTCGCGACATCGGCCTCGACCACGCGTATTGCGGTGACCCCGCATCCGCGAGCGCCGACGAGGGACACGAGACCATCGAACGCCTCGCGCGTCAGATCGCCGACGCGGCCCACGCCGCTTGGCCGGAGTTGTTCGCATGAGCGCGTTCACGACGCAGCAGAAGGTGCGCTTCGGCCATGTCGATCCGGCCGGCATCGCCTACTTTCCTCGCATCTACGACTACCTGCACGAGGCCTTCGAGGAGCTGTGGGAGCTGCACGTCGGCGTGCGCTACTACGCCTTGATCGGCGAGCACCGCATCGGTTTCCCGCTGGTGCATTCGGAAGTCGACTTCACGCACCCGCTGCGTTTCGGCGACCGCCCGATCGTGCGCGTCACTTGTTTTCACCTGGGCCGTTCGTCGATCGGCCTCAGGTATCGCTATCTGCTCGACGAAAAGCTGTGCCTCGACGCGCGCATGACCACTGCCGCCGTCAACCTCGACACGATGAAACCGATTCCGATTCCGACCGAGTACCGCGCGCGCTTCGAGGCGATCTTGGAAGAACCCCAGCGGGAGTCCGGCGCGTGAGGATCAGCGAGATGCACGGCCGCGGCCGGCCCGTGTTCAGCTTCGAGTTCTTCCCGCCCAAGGACGAGGCCAGCGTCGCGCACGTGCTCGCTTCGGTCGCGGATCTGAAGGAAGCGCTCGCGCCGAACTTCGTCTCCGTGACCAACGGTGCCGGCGGTTCGACGCGCGCACGCACGCTCAACACCGTGACGCGCATCCAACGCGAGTTGCGCGTCGACGCGATGGCGCACCTGACTTGCGCCGGGGTGACCGAGTCGAATCTGTGC
>CAYHRR010000644.1:0-2449 GCA_964358875.1 uncultured Planctomycetaceae bacterium
GCCGACGACTTCGATCCAGAGATGGCCGGCACGATCGCCGTGCTGCCGCTCGAAAACCGCACCGGCCGCGGCGAGGCCGCCGCCTACTTCGCCGAGTTCCTCGGTGACGCGTGGTTCCGCTCGAGCGGCGCGCAAGTGGTCGAAACCGCCGAGCTGCGGCGCGCTCTGGTGCAACAGGGCATTCGCTCGATGCAGTTCGTCGACTTGCCGCAACTGTGCAGCGTCGGCCGCGTGCTCGGCGTGCGCTACTTCGCTCTCGGCAGCCTCGACCGTTGGGGACACGAAGTCACCGTCGACGGCCGGCGCTACCCGCAAGTTCAGGTCGCGCTGCGACTCATCGACGTCGAGAGCGGCCGCATGGTCGCCGCCGCTTCGGTGGTGCGCCGCGGCGATCAATACCAAACGATCCTCGAGCTGGGCGCGGTTCGCGATCCGCTCGAATTGGCAAGACGCACGGCGGCCGAAATCGTCGCCGCGCTCGGAGGCTGACTTGAAAACGACATCGCTTCGCACACCGCTGCATCTCGTGAGTTTCGCCGCTGTCGTCGTGTGCGGCGCATGCCGTGCGACCGATGCGGACGGCGAGCATTCCGCGCCGACGCAGGTCGAGGTCGCGCTTACGACGCCGAGCGAGACGGAGCTTGCGCCGCGCGAAACGCCGCTCGTCGAAGTCGCGGCGGCGCCGGAAGCGCCCGTCGATCCGGCACCGCCGACCGAGCCTGTCGCGGCGCAGGAGCCGAACGCGGAGCTCGCGCCAAGCGCGATCGTCGAGCCGTACACTGCGCCGGCGGAACCCGCGCCGAGCGCGCTGCAAGCGCCCGAGTCGATCGTGCTCGCGCTGGTCAACGATCGCCCGCTGACGCTCGCCGAAGCGATCTCGACCTTCCTCTCGTCGCACATGGGCCACGGCGTTTTGGTGCGCGGCGAATCCGCCGTGCGCGAACTCGCCGGCCGTTTGGTCGAACGCGAGTTGTTCCTCGCCGAAGCCGCCGCTCTCGGCGTGCCGCTGGAGCCGCAGGTGGTCGAGACGATCGACGCCTACGGCAAGGAACTCGCGGCCGACGAATTCTGGAAGCGCGAGGTCAAGGACAAGGTGCGCATCAGCGACGAGGACGTCGAAGCGTTCTATGCCAAGACCGACGTCGCGCTGGAGCTGACCATGATCGAAACGGCCGACGTGGCGAGCGCCGAGGCCCTTCGCGCGCGCGTCGAAGCGGGCGAGGACATGGCCGTGCTCGCGCGCAAGGAATCGATCCACGCTTCGCGCAATTTCGACGGGTCGCTTTCCTACGTGCGCCGCGGTGAACTTCCCGGCGCGCTCGAAGAAGCTGCATTCGCGCTCGAAACGCCGGGGAGCCTGACGCCTGTCGTCGCCGGAGCGGAGGGCTTCGCCTTCGCGCGGCTCGTCGGGCGCGCGCCGAATCCCGATCGGCCGGCGCGCGACAAGGCGCTGCCGCAGATCCGCGGCATTCTCGAGGAACGCGCCACGAAGAAGCTCTCGCGCGAAGTCGAAGAGCGCGCGGACGCCGCCGCCGAAGTGTGGATCGACGACGAGCACTTGAGCAGCACGTCGGTGCTCGACGGTCCCGACGCGACGCTTCAGATCGCGCGTTCCGCCGGCGACAGCCTGACGCTGCAAGACGTGCGCGACGGCTTGAAGCTCGACCTGCTGCGCACGGCTGCACCCGAGACAGCCGGCGAAGCGGCGCGCCAGATCGTGCGTCAGTGGGCGCGTCGCGAGGCGCTCAAGAAGGCGGCGGTCGACGCGGGCTTGCTCGCCGATGCGACGCTCGCCGCCAAGACCAAGGCCTTCACCAACGACGTCGTGTTCAAGATCCTGTGCGACCGCTACGTGTGGACCGGCATCGAGCCCAGCGACGACGAACTCGCGGCCTTCTACGAGGAGCACAAGGCGACGGAGTTCACCCAACCCGCGGAAGTGCGGCTCGCTTACATCGTCGTCGCCACCGAAGCCGAAGCGACCGTCGTGCTGCAACGCATCGCCGACGGCGAAGAGTTCGAGAAGATCGCGAAGGCGGTTTCGAAGGACGCAACCTCGGCCGTGCATGGCGGTCGCATCGGTTGGGTCAAGACCGGCGAACTGCTGCCCGTGATCGAGGAACACGCCTTCGCGCTGAAGGCCGGCGCCGTCGACGGACCGGTCGTCACCGAGGCCGGCGTGTTCGTGCTCAAGGCGATCGACCGCAAGGAAGCGCAGTTGATCCCCTTCACCTACGCGCGCGCGGCGGCCTTGAAGCGCATGCTCAAGGATCGCCGTGACGTCGCCTACGCGAAGTGGGCGAGCGCCTTGCGCGACCGCGCGTCGGTTCAGTTGAACGAGGAGGGCGTCGCAGCGGCCGTCGCTTGGTGCGAGAAGGAAGCGCTCGCGAAAGAGGCTGAAAAGGCCGCAAAAACGCCCTCGCCGCACGGTGGCGACGCGACGCAGCCC
>CAYHRR010000645.1:0-2449 GCA_964358875.1 uncultured Planctomycetaceae bacterium
TCGATCTCGCCTGCGAAGGCGAGGATGTGCGGCGCGACGCGATTGAGGAAGTAGCGATCGTGGCTGACGACGATCGCCGAGCCCGGGTACTCGCTGATCGCTTCTTCCAAGACACGTAACGTCTCGAGGTCGAGGTCGTTGGTCGGCTCGTCCATCAAGATCACGTTGGCCGGCTCGCGCAGCATCTTGGCGAGCAACACGCGGTTGCGCATGCCGCCCGAACACTCGCCGAGGAGCTTCTGCTGGTCCTCGCCCTTGAAGTTGAAGCGTGCGACGTAGGCGCGCCCGTCGAGCGTCTTGCCGCCGTAGGCGATCTGCACGTTGCCTTCGGTGATGTTGTCGTAGACCGTCTTCGCGTCGTCGAGGATCGCACGCGACTGATCGAGGTAGCGCAGCGACACGGTGCTGCCGATCTCGACCGTGCCGCCGTCGGGCTTCTCTTGGCCGAGGATCAGGCGCAAGGCCGTCGACTTGCCCATGCCGTTGGCGCCGACGACGCCGAGGATCGAGCCCGGCGGCATTTCGAAGCTCAGCTTGTTGAGCAGCACGCGCTCGCCGAAACCCTTGGTTACGCCGCGGAAATGGATCACTTTGTCGCCCAGGCGCGGGCCGGGCGGGATGCG
This sequence comes from uncultured Planctomycetaceae bacterium, assembly GCA_964358875.1. Classification (GTDB taxonomy): domain Bacteria; phylum Planctomycetota; class UBA1135; order UBA1135; genus CAYHRR01. Next base: position 624 of record CAYHRR010000645.1, read on the forward strand.
CAATTCGACGACGTCGAGCGCTTCGTCGGCGCGCTGCTGCACCAAGACCTTGTAACGCTCGGCGCGCCACTTCGGACGCGCGCGACGCGCCGCCGGCGATTGGCCGAGCCACTCGCGTTCGCGCGACAGGATCTTCTCGCGCTGCTCGCTCTGCGACGCGCGCGTCTGCAAGAGCTTCGCCTTCTGCTCGAGGTAAGCCGAGTAGTTGCCCTTGTAGGGCGTGCCGCGACCGCGCTCGATCTCGAGCATCCAACCGACGACGTTGTCGAGGAAGTAGCGGTCGTGGGTGATCAGGATCACCGTGCCCTGGTACTCCTTGAGGTGTTGCTCGAGCCACTCGACGGTGTCGGCGTCGAGGTGGTTGGTCGGTTCGTCGAGCAGCAGCATGTCGGGGTGATTGAGCAGCAACTTGCACAGCGCGACGCGCCGGCGTTCGCCGCCCGAGAGCTTGGTGACGTCCGCGTCCATCGGCGGCAGCTTGAGCGCGCCCGCGGCTTGGTCGAGGCGGCTGTCGAGTTCCCACACTTGGTGGTGCTCGATCTCGCGTTCGATGTGCTCGTACTCGGCGCCCATGTCGCCTTGCTCGATCAGCTCCGCGTAGCGCTTCTCGAGGTCGAGCAAGGGCTGGACCGCCTCCTTGAGATTGCCGAGCACGTCGAGCTTCTCGTTGAGCGGCGGCTCCTGCGACAGGTAGCCGACCGACAGATCGCCGACCTTCTGCGCGATGCCTTCGAACTGCTTGTCCTCGCCGGCGAGGATGCGCAGCAGCGTGCTCTTGCCCGCGCCGTTGGGCCCGATCAGGCCGATCTTCGCGCCCTCGAGAAAGCTCAGCGTGATGCCTTTGAGCACCTCGACTTGGCCGAAGTACTTCTTCAGGTCCTGAATCTGAAAGATGATCTTGTCGCCCATGGGGGCGAAGAGGATAGCGACGGCGTTGCGTCCGCGCATGAGCCTCGCGCCGACTTGTCGCGCGACATGAACGCGCTCGACGCGCGCCGCGACGCTCGGTTTCGCGCACGCTCGGCGCGCCGTATCTTGTTCGCCCCATGAAGACGGACTTCCTGCGCGAACTGGGCATCGAGGGCATGAATTCGGGCTCGTACAACGGGCAATGGCTCGCGTGCAGCGGGCGTGTGCTCGAGAGCCGCGACCCGGCGACGGGCGAGGTGATCGCGCGCGTCACGCAGGCCTCGCGCAAGGAGTACGAGCTGTGCGTCGCGGCGGCGCAGGAGGCTTTCGAACGCTGGCGCCAAGTGCCGGCGCCCAAGCGCGGCGAGATCGTGCGCAAGATGGGCGAGCGCATCCGCGCCAAGAAGGATCCGCTCGGCCGCCTGATCGCGCTCGAGATGGGCAAGATCCTGCAAGAAGGTTGGGGCGAGGTGCAGGAGGCGATCGACATGTGCGACTTCGCCGTCGGGCAGTCGCGCATGCTCTACGGCCTGTCGATGCACTCCGAGCGCGCGGGCCACGCGATGCGCGAACAGTGGCATCCGCTCGGCGTGGTCGGCGTGATCACGGCCTTCAATTTCCCGATGGCGGTGTGGGCGTGGAACTCGATGCTCGCCTACATCTGCGGCGACGCGTGCGTGTGGAAGCCGGCGAGCACCGTGCCCTTGTGCGCGATCGCGTTGACCAACGTCGTGCGCCCGGTGCTCGAGGCCGAGGGCTTCGGCGCGCTGGCGTCGCTCGTCGTCGGACCGTCGGCCGAAGTCAGCGTGCCGATGCTCAGCGATCCGCGCGTGCAACTGGTCAGCTTCACCGGTTCGACGGCCGTCGGGCGCACGGTCGCCGGCGCGGTCGCGCAGCGCTTCGGTCGCACGATCCTC
>CAYHRR010000646.1:0-2439 GCA_964358875.1 uncultured Planctomycetaceae bacterium
GCGTGTGTCGAACATAGAGCACCGCTCTCCCGAGGAGCTCGCCGGCGGCTCCGGGTATCGCGCCGAGCGACATCCGCGCTTTCGCCCATTGATCCGACGCCCGCGCTCGTTTAGCGATGGCTGCGCCCATGACCGAACCCTGCCCGTTTTGCCAACGCGTCGAGAGCGGTGCCGTCGAGCGCGCCACGTTGTTTGCGGCCTCGTTCCCCGACGCCTATCCCGTCGCTGCGGGCCACACGCTCGTCGTTCCGCGGCGTCACGTCGCGAACTACTTCGACCTCTTGCCCGACGAGGTCGCCGCGCTGTGGGCCATGGTCAGCGAAGTGCAGAGCGTGCTCGCGACGCGCCTTGTGCCCGATGGTTGGAACGTCGGCGTCAACATCGGCGCCGCGGGCGGTCAGACCGTCGATCACGTTCACATCCACGTGATCCCGCGCTTCAAAGGCGACGTGCCCGATCCGCGCGGCGGCATCCGTTGGATCTTGCCGGAGCACGCGCCGTGGTGGCGCGATGCGAAGGCCGCCGACTGAGCTGCGAGCTACGCGAGACCGCTAGACTCGCGCCGCACATGCGGAACAAGGGCGATGTGCGAGATGCCGACGCGTTCGACGGCAGCGACGTCGTAGCGCGTCTCGTCAACGTCAACACGTGGAAGCGCGACGGCGTTCGTGCTCCTCACAAGGCGCTCTTGCTCTTGATCGCCCTCGCGCGTTTGCAACGCGGCAAGCCGCGCGAGATGGCCTACAGCGAGATCGAAGCGGAGCTCAAGCAGCTGCTACGGCAATTTGGGCCGCCACGGCGATCGGTCGCGGCGATGTATCCGTTCTGGCATCTCCAAACAGACAAAGTCTGGGCGCTGCGCGACCCGGATCGTCTCGGTACTCACGCGAGGAACTTCACCGAAAGCACCCTGCGAGCGCACGGTGTCGGCGGGCTCACTCCCGAGATCGAGCGAGCGCTCCGGGTCGATCGAAGTCGAATCGCGGCCGTTGCGCAGGGGCTGCTCGAGCGCAACTTCCCGCCGTCACTGCACGACAGTGTGCTTGCGACGGTGGGTCTCGATCTCGACGACATCAGCAGCACGCTCCCCGAGCAGGTTCGCGAGACAACCGTGCGTCGACGCGCGCGCGACCCGGAGTTCCGCAGGCTCATTTTGCGGATCTACGAGGAGCGCTGTGCGTTCTGCGGCTACGGCGGACGGCTCGACGGCGAGTCCGTCGGCGTTGAAGCCGCGCACATTCGTTGGCATGCGGCCGAGGGGCCGGACGAGGAAGGCAACGGGATCGCTGCGTGCGCGCTCCACCACACGGCGCTCGATCGCGGCGCGCTTTCGTTCAGCGAAGAGCACCGCATCCTCGTTTCCGAAAGCTTCACGTCGAGCGACGCCGCCGCAGACGCGACGCTGCGACTGTCACAAGCCGCGTTGCGCAAACCCATATCGGATCATCGAGCGCCCAGTCGCATGCACATCGCTTGGCATCGCCGCGAAGTGTTTCGCGAGCCTGCACGCGCGTGACGCGCCTCAACGCTGCGCGACGACGCGGCGTGACGATCACTCGTCTTTGCCGTGGCACTTCTTGAACTTCTTGCCGCTGCCGCAGGAGCACGGGTCGTTGCGGCCGAGTTTCGATGCGCCGTGGACGAAGGGGTCGACCTTCGCGGCGGCGAGGCTGGCGTAGCGGCCGCTGCGCACGCTGTCGCGGAACGCTTCGGCGCTTGCTTCGAGCGCGTTGCGGATTTCGAAAGCCTGCGTGACGACGTGGTTGCCGGCTAGGTGCTCGAGCAGCGCTTCGATCGCGGCCGGACCGCGCTCGGCGAGCGGATCGTTCGCGCGCAGCCGCGCGGGAACTTGGTTGGTCATCAACACGCGCACGTCCTCGCCGTCGATCAGCCACGGCGCCTTGCCAAGACCTTCGTAGCACGCAGCGACGAAAGCATTGGCGAGACGCTTGAGGTCGTCGCGCGCAATGCCGAGTCGGCGCGCTGCGGGTGCGTCGAGGAACTGTGCGACGTCGAGCGCGATTTGTTTGTTGCTCATGCTGCTGCCTTCGTCAGTCGAGGTGCGCGCGCGCCGAGTCGCCCATTTCGACCTTGCGCGACGGGAAGTACTCGTTCCAGCGGCGGTCGACGAGCTTTGCGGTCGTGTCGTCGCAGAACAGTTCTTCGGGGTAGTTCGGCTTCATGCGCGCGTCGAGCACGAGCGGCGGCGTGAAGCTCGCGTGGTTCGCGACGAGCTCGACCTTTGCCGCGGCGAGATCGCTCGCCGGATCGAAGCGCGTGAAGGTCGTCCACAGGAAGTTGATCGTCGAACGCGTGGCGCGCGCGGCATCGTCGGACAGCACGACGAGCGGCCAATCGGCGAGGCTCGGATGTTGCGCGATGCGCGCCGGCGCGTTGCGCTCGCTCGCGAACGACGGCGCGCTCAACACGAGGCAACCC
>CAYHRR010000647.1:0-2431 GCA_964358875.1 uncultured Planctomycetaceae bacterium
TCACGCTCGGCGGCATGCGTTGGAACGGAACCGCGACGCAGCGGCCGGAGCTGAGCGGGCCTGGTCGCGGCGCGAGTCCGAACAAGATCGCGCCCATGCGTCCGCCGTTCGCGCCCGACACCGTGATCACGAAGCCCGACGACGACGACGCGCTCGGCGTGCCGACGGCCGCGATCGTCGCTCGGCAGTTGTTCGGGTTGCTGACGTCGCCGGGACAAATCACTTCGTAGAAAGTCTCGTCGACCTGATTGTCGCAGTCGTCGTCGATGCCGTTGCACAGCTCGGCACCCTGCGGATGCACAGCCGCGTTCGCGTCATCGCAGTCGAGCGGAATGTTCGTGTGGCCCGCGGGCGCGGCGATCATCGGCGCAGTCGCGTTGTTCGGATCGCCCCAACCGTCGACGTCGGCGTCCGCGTACTGCGCTTGCAGCCGATCGAGCAAGTACACATCGAGCAATCCGGCGCTGTCGCCCGGCGCGAAGTTGTCGACGGCCGTCGTGGTCGCGAGGAAGCGGCCGTCGAAGGACAACATGCCGCCGTAGTCCATGCCGCCGTTCGCCAAGTCCCAGGTGTTGTTGATGGTCACCAAGGTCGTCGAGCCGACTTGGCGATCATGGACGTAAACGCCGGCCCAAATGCCGTTCTGCGCCGGCACAGCGCGGAGCGTGTCGGTCCAGAAGGTGACGAAGCGACCGTTGCCGCTGAGCGACGCCATGCCGGAGTAGCGCGGCATCTGCGCACCGCGCCAATCGAGGCTCGCCAGTTCGATCGAACCCGTGACGAGGTCGCGCACGAAGACGTCGGACACGTCGCCGTTGCCGTCGAGCGGAACGAGGTTGGAGGCGTTGCTCTCGAAGCACGCGAAGCGACCATCGGCCGACAGCGTCACGCCGAGACTGCCCGCGTCGCCGTCGGCGCCGCCGATCGCCGTGCTCGCACGAACCGTCGTGCTCGACTGGCGATCGACGACGAACACGTCGTAGTCGTCGTTGCCGTCGCCGAGCACGAGATTCGTCGCCGTGCTGTGCAGCGCGAGGTAACGCCCGTCGGGCGTGATCGAGGTCAACCACACATCGGAATCCGGCAACGCGCCGCCGAGGCCGATGACGACTCGACTGGTCACGCCGGTCTGCATGTCGCGCATGTACGTGCCGACGAAACCGTTGGACGGACCTGCGACGAGGTTGCTCGCGTCGCTGTGGAAAAACACCAGTCGACCGTCGGCGGAGACGGCCGCGCAGGTCGAGTAGCTGCCGTTCGCGAGCGCGCCGCCGGTGCCGACCGAAACCAAGGCGCTCGTGCCGAGCGTGAGGTCGCGGCGGAAGACTTGATAGTTGCCCTGGACCATGCCCGCGGCCAAGTTCAGTCCGTCGCTCGTGAAGGCGACGAAGCGTGCGTCGTCGGAGATTTGCGCGACGAAGCTCTCGCCGTCGATCTGCGCGCCGGCGTTTGCGAGCGAGGCGCGCACGAAGGCGCCGCTGTTGCGGTCGAGCACGTACACGTCCGACTTGCCGTTGGTGTCGGCGGCGTCGAAGACCGCGGAATAGGTGTCGAACGCGACGAACCTGCCGTCGGCGCTCATGTCGCCTGTGTTGCAGTCCGAGTCCGGCTCGACGCCCGACGCGGGCAGGCTGAGGCGCGTCCATTGCGCGGCGGCGGGAAGTGCGAGCACGGCGATGAACAAGGAGGCGAGATGCATGGAGCTGCTCCGCGAAGGAAGAGTTCGAGTGCGCGGCGAATGTACATCGCTCTCGTTCGAACGGGGGCGCGAGCTGCGCTCGACGTCAGCGCGCTTCGATCCAGAACACGTCGGCGACTTGCGTGCGCACGAACTCGTAGGTGACTTCGTCGAAGCGCGCGAGCGCGGAGTCTTCGGTGAGGAACACGCCGCCGCCTGCGGCGTTCGCGTCGTCGCGATAGCCGACGAGCAAGCGGCTGTGGCCGGAACCGGCGGCGACCGGGAAGCCGCGCGCGAGCACCGACTTGATCTCGGCGAACTGTGCCTCGTCGACGCCGAAGCGCGCCGCTTGCCACGGCACGATCCAACGCACGCTCAAGGCGTCGCGCGACTCGACGAGCAGCGCCGCGGCGCGTGCGAGCGCTTCCGCCGACGGTGTGAGCGCCGCGTCGTAGCTCGCGCCGTAAGGCAACGCGTCCTCGCCGCAGATTCCGAAGCGCTCGAAGCCCGCGAGTGCGTTGTGAAAAAAGTTGCCGTCGCTCGGCGCGCCCGCAGCTTGGCTCGCCGACCAGTTGAGGAACTCGGGGCTCAAGCGTTGCGCGACGCCGCGCTTCTTCGCGAGCGCGAACTCGAACGCCTCGCAGGTCGTGAAGATCGAGCACGTGCCGCGCGCTCCCTGCGCTCGCGGCGGCAAGCCGAGCCTCGTCAGTTCGTCGCGCAAGTCCACCGCCGACGGCAGCGCACGGACGACGG
>CAYHRR010000648.1:0-2429 GCA_964358875.1 uncultured Planctomycetaceae bacterium
GGATCACCATCTATCAACAGGCGGACGGCGCAGAGCAGCGTCGTCCGCTTCGTTGTTTTCTGGGCTCAGCCGCGCGGGTGCGACTTCTCGTAGACCCGGCGCAGGCGCTCGATCGAGACGTGGGTGTAGATCTGCGTCGTCTCGAGTTGCGCGTGGCCGAGCAGCTCCTGCACCGACTTGAGGTCGGCGCCATGGTCGAGCAAATGCGTCGCAAAGCTGTGGCGCAGGATGTGCGGATGCACGCGCCGGGTCACGCCGCCGTCACGTCCGGCGCGCGCAACGATCAAGCCCAAGGCGCGCGTCGTCAGACGGCCGCCGCGCGCGTTCAAGAACACCGCGTCGCGGGCTTTCGACGACGCTCGCGGACGCAGCGCATCGTCGAGGTACTCGCGCAACGCCCCACGCGCCTTCGAACCGACGGCGACGAGCCGTTCTTTGCGACCCTTGCCGCGCACGCGAGCGACACCGCGTTCGAGCTCGAGGTCGGCGCGTTCGAGCGCGACCGTCTCCGCGGCGCGCGTGCCTGCCGAATACAGGAACTCGATCAACGCGCGATCGCGGCGACCGAGCGGCGTCGCAACGTCGCAGGCGCCGAGCATGCGCTCGATCTCACCCGTTTCGATCGCACCCGGAAGGCGCCGCGGCCGTTTGCCCGAGCGCAGTCCGCGTCCGGGGTGCACTTCGATGCGACGCTTGACGAGCAACCATTGGAAGAACGAGCGCGCGGCCGAGAGTTTGCGTTGCACGGAGACGCGCGCGAGGCCGCGTTCGTCGAGCGCGAACAAGAAGCCGCGGAACATGCGCGGCGTGACCTCGGGCGCGGTGCCGACTTCGAGCGCGTCGAAGTGCGCGCAAAGTTCGTTCAGGTCGCTGCGGTACGCGCGCAGCGTGTGCTCGGAGGCGCCGCGCGTCGCAGCGAGTTCGCGCAGGAACTCCGCCGCGTCGCGCGCGATTTCCGACGTGCTCGTCGGCGCGCCGGCGACCTTGTCCGTCTTCATCGTCGGCATGCTACGCGGCCTTGTCGCGCTTCGAGAAGGCGAGCACGACGAGCCACGCGAGCAGGCACAAACCGACGAACGTCGCGCTCGCGGCGATGCCGACGTGCAGCGGACGGTCGAGCTCTTGCGCGAGGTACGAGTAGGCCATTCCGGCCGGAATCTGCCCGACGAGCGTCGCCCAAACAAAGGTCCACCAACGCATGCGCGTCAGGCCGGCGACGTAGCTGATCGGATCGAAGGGCACGAAGGGAATCAGGCGCGCGCCGAGCACGGCGAGTGCGCCGTGGCGTTCGAGAAAGGCGTTCGCGCGCGCCAGTTTCGCGCGCGGCACGAGGCGCGCGACGAGCGGCTCGCCCCAGGCGCGTGCGAGCGCGAAGCACAGCACGGCGGCCAGCGTCGCCGACGCGATCGACAGACAACCGCCGAGAAAAGGGCCGAACAAAAGGCTGTTCGCGACCGTGACCACGACGGCCGGAAGCGGCGCGGCCAGGGCCTGCACGATCATCAACACGATCGTCATCAGCGCGGCCCAGCCGCCGAGTTCGGCACCCACGGAGCGCAAGCCTTCGATGTCGCCGGCTCGCAGCGCCGCGAAGGCTTCGGCAAATGCAGCGCGAAACGCCGGCACGAGCCACCACGCGGCAAGGCCTACCACGAGCGGCGCGAGCGATACGACGCGCAAGGCCAGGAGCCGGCGCCGCAAGGTCGTCGCTTCGTCGCGCGCGCTCGTTCGACGCGCGAAAGGTGCAGGCCGCGCGAACGGAGGACTCACGGCGCGTACCTCGCGCCTCAGCGCGCGCGCGTCGGCGGTGTTTCGGCGAGCAAGTGCGCGGGGATCGGAGTGCGGCCCGCGAAGCCCGCTTCGGGCGCGTGGTACCACGCGACTTCAGGTTCGTCGCTGCGCCAGCACAGCAGCACCGCTCGGCCTTCGAGCTCGCACGGGAAGTCGACCAAGCCCTTGTCGAACTGGAAGTCCTTGTAGTCGCAGCCGATCTGATGCAGCTCGCCGATCAAGTCGCGAATCTCGGCCTCGAGTTGCTCGTTGCGCGCGCGCGCGTTCTTCGGCTGGCGGCGTTCGCGGCCGCGCTCGATGAGATCGGCGACGATGCGGCGCACGAGCGGCAGCGTTCGGTTCGCTTGGAACGGCGTGAACGTGTGGCGCACCATCGCGCGGGGATTGTGGCGCGCGAGCGGCGTGCTGTCACGCGTCATGAAACGCAGCGAGGACGCACATGGCGTCCTCGTCGATGCTCCGCGCCCGCGCTCCGTGCTTCGCGCCGTGCGTTGCGCTTCGCGCCGTGCGTTGCGCTTCGCGCTGGTGCGCCGTGCGTCTACGGCTTCGTCTTCGGGCGCACAGGCTGCGGCGCCTGCAAGGGTCAGTTGATAGAACTGATGGAGGCGCAGGTGGGGGCTTTCAGGGAGAGGCGGCAG
>CAYHRR010000649.1:0-2421 GCA_964358875.1 uncultured Planctomycetaceae bacterium
GGTTGTGGGCCGGCGCAACGCACGACCCGCCGCGCGCGACCTTCGCGCCGCTGACGAAATCCGAGCGCGAGAGCGCGACGTTGCTCGCGCGCCGCATGCGTTGCACGGCGTGCCACGACGATGCGAGCGAGCGCGTGTGGCCGGAGCTCGCGCCGGTGTTGACGGCGGTCGGAGCGCGCCGCACGCCCGACGGCATTCGGCGTTGGCTGAGCGATCCGCACGGCGCCAAGCCCGGCACGGCGATGCCCGATTTGCTCGCGAACCTCGCGCCGAACGAGCGCGCGCTCGCGATCGACGAGCTCACGCACTTCCTCGCTTCGCGCGGCGGGCCGATCGAGCAAGCGGAGCTCGAGGTCGACGGCACCGAACTCGAGCAAGGCCGCCAACTGTTCCACTCGATCGGTTGCATCGCCTGCCACACGCCGCAGGAAAGCGCTGAGGACTTGGAGCGCGCGCTGTGGAGTTTTCCGGTCGACGAAGCGCTCGTTCCGCAACTCGCGGCGGACCTCGGCAATCCGGCCTTCGACACGACGGTCGATGCTCTCGCGCAGTTCTTGATCGATCCGTTGCGCGCGCGGCCGTCGGGTCGCATGCCGTCGTTGAAGTTGAACGCCGACGAAGCGCGCGAGATCGCGCTGTACTTGCTGCGCGGTCGCGTGCGCGCCGAAGACCTCGTCGACTCGCCGGGACTCGTGTGGACGTACCACGAGGGCTCGTTCACGACGGCCGCGCCGGGCTTCGACGGCGCGCCGGTCGTCGCGCGCGGCACGGCGAGCGACTTCGCGGCCTTGCCCGAACACCGCGATGATCAGTTCGGCTTCACCTTCCGCGGCTTGCTCGACGCACCGCTCACCGGCTCGTACCGCTTCGCGTTGAAGTCCGACGACGGCTCGAATCTGTGGATCGACGGCAAGCTCGTCGTCGCCAACGACGGCGATCACGCGCCGCAAGTGCGCAGCGGCGACGTGTGGCTCGAAAGCGGGCGGCACGCTGTGGTGGTGTCGATGTACGAGAACGGCGGCGGTCAGGAACTCGCGCTGGTGTGGACGCCGCCGCGCGGTGAGAAGGAGCCGCTGCCTGCGAGCGCTTTGTCGCACTGGACTGCGCGCTTGCGCGGCAACGACGCGGCCTTCGTGCTCGACGAGGCGAAGGTCGAGCGCGGTCACGCGACGTTTCGCGCCATGGGTTGCGCGTCGTGCCACATGGTCGAGGGCGGTTTGATCGGCGCGCTGCGCCGCGAGCCGTTGAGTTCGATTGCGCAGCACCTCGTTCGCGGTTGCCTCGCCGACGTTCGCGACGCGGGCGTGCCGCGTTTCGCGCTCGACGCGAAGCAACGCGGGCAACTGCGCTCGTTGCTCGCCGACGTCGACGCGCTGCAGCTTCCCTACGAGCACGACGAAGCGATCGCGGCCACGATGACGCGTCTCGACTGCTTCGCTTGCCACAAACGCGGCGAGCGCGGCGGTCCCGACGAAGAACGCATTCCCTACTTCCGCGCGCTCGTCGAAGCCGACCTCGGCAACGAAGGTCGATTGCCGCCGCCTCTCGACGGCGTCGGCTCGAAGCTGAAGGAAGCGTCGATCGTCAAGGTGCTCAGCGCCGGCGCGTCGGAACGTCCGTACATCGCCACGCGCATGCCGCAGTTCGGCGAGAACCACGTCGCGTTGTTGCCGGGACATTTCGCCGCCCTTGATCGGCGCGCGGACGATCTGCTCGCTCCGCCGTTCGACGCCGCGCACGTCGAACTCGGCCGACGCCTCGCCGGCGCGAACGGACTCGGTTGCATCCAATGCCATCGCTTCAACGGCGTCGCGTCGCTCGGCATTCCGGCCGTCGATCTCGCGCGCATTTCCGAGCGCATTCAGCCCGGTTGGTTCCGGCGCTTGCTCACCGATCCGAAAGCGGTCGGCATGAATTCGCGCATGCCCGAGTTGTGGCAGAAGCGCGAGGTCGACGGTGTGCAGAAGCTCGCCAGTCCGGCGCACGACATTCTCGACGGCGATCCCGCTCGGCAAATCGACGCCTTGTGGAGCTACCTCGCGCTCGGCGCGTCGATGCCGTTCCCCGAAGGTCTCGTGGTTCCCGACAGCGAGTTCGAGCTGACACCGACGACGGAGCCGCTGCTGTGCGCGGTGTTCCTCGAGGGCGCGAGCACGCGCGGGATGATGGTCGGAAATCCCGAGCTCGCGCACTTCGCATACGACCTCGACAACCAACGCCTCGTGTGGGTGTGGCGCGGTCGCTTTTTCAACGCGCGCGGAACTTGGGAAGGACGCGCCGGCGGACTCGAAGGGCCGCCGGGCGACGACGCCGTCGAATTCGCGAAGCTCGCGCCGCACGCGTTGGGGGCGGGTGCCGCTGCGGCGTGGCCGCAGGGACACGGCCGCGACGCGGGCGTGAAAACGCGCGGGTGGCCGCGCG
>CAYHRR010000650.1:0-2415 GCA_964358875.1 uncultured Planctomycetaceae bacterium
CGCCGTTTTCCTCGGACGCGTAACGCGCGACGCGTCCAGCGCGCAGCATTTGACCGGGCTTCCAACGGCCGTCCTTGGACTCGAGTTCGACGAGGAAAGCGGAGTCGGTGAACGCACGCGTGTAATCGAGGAACGACTGCACTCGCTGTTCGTGATGGAATTCCTTCAGGAGCACGTGGTTGACGGCCATCCACCAGGCGCCGTCTTGACCCGCGTGGATCGGGATCCACTCGTCCGCGTACTTCGCCACTTGGCTGAAATCAGGCGAGAACACGACCATTTTCGTGCCGTTGGCGCGCGCTTCGGCGGCGAAGTGCACGTCGGGCGTTCTCGTCATGTTCAAGTTCGCGCCCATGCAGGCGATGAACTTGGCGTGGAACCAATCGGCCGACTCTTGCACGTCGGTTTGCTCGCCCCAGGTCTCGGGCGACGCGCTGGGCAGGTCGCAATACCAATCGTAGAAACTGAGGTTGACGCCGCCGATCAACTGCAGCATGCGTGCGCCCGACGCGTAGCTCAGCATCGACATCGCCGGGATCGGCGAGAAGCCGGCGATGCGATCGGGTCCGTGCTTTTGAATCGTGTGGACCTGCGCGGCCGCGATCAGCTCGGTGACGAGTTCCCAACTCGCGCGTCGGAATCCGCCCTTGCCGCGAGCGCGCTGGTAGCGGGCGCGCGCGTCCGGCCGACTCATCATCCAACGCCAGGCCTCGACCGGATCGTCGTACTGCTCGCGCGCTTCACGCCATTGATCGAGCAACGCGCCGCGGATGTAGGGGTACTTCACCCGCAGCGGGCTGTAGAGGTACCACGAGTACGAAATGCCGCGCTGACAGCCGCGCGGTTCGTAAGGCGGAACGTCCTTGGAAAGCTGCGGATAGTCGAGCGCCTGCATTTCCCACGTGACGATTCCGTCTTTGACGTGGATGTTCCAAGAGCACGAGCCCGTGCAATTGACGCCGTGCGTGCTGCGCACCACTGCGTCGTGTTGCCAACGATTGCGATAGAACTCTTCCCAGGCGCGCGTCTGGGGCTCGACCGAATCTTGGATGTAGGGATTTTTGCCGTCGGCCATGGTTCAGCCACCACTGACGAGAGGTCGACGCACAGCGCGATAGCGATTGCGCCAGAGATAGTCGGACAGGACGAGCAACAGCGCGGTCAGGCCGATGCTCGACACCACGAACAACACGGGCGAACTCCCGCCTTCGCGCGGGCCTTGTTCCGCTTGGTTTTTCAGGTACGCGACGAGTGCGAGCACTTCGTCGCCTTCGAGTCGGTGCTCGCGAAACACCGGTTGCATCGTCGGAGAGGGCGGCGCCGACAACCACGCGCCGAGCGCCTTGCGGCCCTCGAGGCGCGCATAGGCCTCAGTGAGATCGGGCCCGAGGCGGCCGCCGCCGAGACCGATCGCGCCGCTGGTCGTGTGGCACGAAGCGCACGCCGGCGCGCCGGATTTGAAGGCGCGTGCTCCGCGAAACAACGCCTCGCCGACGAGCACGTCCTGTGGAGTCAGCGGTCGGTCGCTGATCTGCGTTCCCGCGAAGCGCGATTTCTCCAGCGCCGATTCGACCTCGATCAGATCGAGCAGCTTCTCGGCGAGGTCCTTGTTGAGCCCGGGCAGCGTCGGCATGTACACGCCGCGCGCGTCGAGCAGGAGCTGTTGCCCGTAAGCGTCGCCGCCGTCGATCATCGCCTTGGGATCGGGCAAGAAGCGCGCGAGCCAAGCGCGGTCACGACGCGTGAGCACGTCCTTCAAATCGGGGCCCGCCAAGCGACCGCCGCCGATCGTGTGGCAGCTCTGACAGTTGTTTTCGAAGAAGCGCACGGCTTCGTCGGAAACCGTTCGTTGCGCCGCTGCTCGTCCGACGCCGAGCAGCAGCATGGAAACGATCAAGAGTGTTTGACGCACGGCCATCTCGTTGGGGTTCGACGGCGCGGCTGTTCAAGCCCTGTGCCGTCGCATCGTCCGTGCGCACCCCTGCGCAGTCGCCCCTCGCGCGGAGGCCGTCGCGCGCGTCGCGACCGCTCGCACGTCGGCTCGCGCTGCATACCGCGCTATGCAGTCGAGTTGCTGCGCTATGCAGCGCCGTGCACGCTCAGCCTTGCGTGAACTCGCCGCGATCGATGCCGAGTTCGCGCATGATGCGTTGCAGCGCGGCGCGCGTAAGACCGCAATGCTCTGCAGCGTGCGACACGTTGCCGTTCGAAGCCTCCAGCGCGCGCTGCACGAACTCGCGTTGGAAGCGTTGGATCGCGTGCTGTTTGGCGTCTTCGTACACGAGAGTCGGCGCGCAGGACGGCGGCGTCCAACCGTGCTCTCCCAATCCGAGATGGTGCGCGAGGATGCGCGGCCCCGCGCACACGATCACCGCGCGCTGGATCGTGTTCTCGAGTTCGCGCACGTTGCCGGGC
>CAYHRR010000651.1:0-2402 GCA_964358875.1 uncultured Planctomycetaceae bacterium
CGGCGACGAACCGCCGGAGATCGCGCACATGTGCGCGGAGTTCGATCGCCGTCGCCGCTTCTTGATCGACGCGTTGCGCGCCATGGGCTTGAGCGTGCCCTGGCCGCGCGGCGCGTTCTATGCCTTCCCGGACGTGCGCGCGTACCTCGACGACCGCGGCACGCGCGGGTTCTGCGAAGACTTGCTCGAGCAGCACGACGTCGCGCTCGTGCCCGGCACGGCGTTCGGCGTCGACACGCACGTGCGGCTGTCCTACGCGCTGGGCATCGACAAGATCGCGACGGCCGCGGAACGGCTCGCGAAGTTCCTCGAGAAACACCCGCGCCGCCGACACGCCTTGGCGTCGACGGCGCGCGGTTGATTCTCGGCTGACGCGTCAGTTGCCCACGACGACGAGCGCGCCCTCGTGCTCGAACAGCGTGCGCACCGGCGCGAGCTCGCTGTCGCGCAGCACGATGCGCGCGCCTTCGTCGACGACGAAACGTCCGTCGGCGAGCGCGACCATGCGCGGCCATTCGCTTTCGACGGCGCCGAAGTCGATCTCGCGATCGCGCAGCGTGTCGACGACGATGCGCTGCGTGCTGCGCGTCAAACCGACATAGCGGCCGTCGGCACCGTCGATCCAACACGCCGAATCGACGAGCCACGGACCGTGCACGAGCATGCCCGTGCCGGTGTCGATCACTCGCGCACGGCGGTCGCTGCCGCTTTCGAGCAACAGGATGCCGCGACCGTCGGCGGAGACGCGCCAGTCGAGCGCCGACTCGTCGAGCCGCGCGATGGTCTTGCACACGCCGCTCGCCATGTCGCGCTTGACGAGCAGACGCTCCGCGCCGCTCTTCAGCTCGTGGAAGACGATGCCCGGAACGCTGCACACCTGCGCGTCGCCGTCCGTGCGTTCGAGTTCGAGGCGCCGGTCCTTCTTGATCCAGAGCACGCTGCGCGCGACGTGTCCGTCGGCGCATTTCTTGTCCTCGAGTGCGGCCCACGACGCGCTCGACGCGAGTTCGTCGCGCATGCGTTCGCGGTCGCGCGTCGAGTCGATCACTTCGCGCGTGCGCGTGTCGATCCAGCGCATCTCGGGCACGCCGCGCGCGCGGTCGAGCACTTGAATGCGCAGATATCCGCGCGCGTCCCAAGCCGGCTCGCTCGTGGCGAGCGGCGCGTCGTCGAGCGCGAGAACGCTGCCGTCGTCGATGGCGACGACCCAAGCGTGCGCGCCGACTCCCGCGCCGCCGCTGACCACGGCGAGTGCCGCGCCGTCGGGCGAGATCGTGTAGCTCAGCGTCTTGGCCGGCGTGGGTGCGCCCGACGGATCGGCCGCGCGCGCGAACGCGCAGGTTCCGGCCAACGCGAGCAGTGGCAGACAAAAACGCGCCGCTGCCGCGACGCGACTTCGAACGAGGACTCCCTGGTGCATGTGCTTCTCCTTGGCGGCCCCTTTCGAATCGCCGCCCCGGCGCGCTTGAGCACAATGCGATTTGCTACCGCCTGCGCGCTCAACCGCGGCAAGCGCGACGCACCTCCGCGCGAACCCGTGGCGCGAAACTTCTTCGCGCGGCCCGGGCTCAACCCGGCGCGTAGGCGTTGACCGCGCCCGGAAACTCGCCCGCTGCAATCCCGCCGATGCGCGCGAGCAACTTGGGATCGTCGACGTCGGCGAACACATAGAACTTCCACAGGTCGCGGTAAGCGCGCTCGAGGTCGGCGAGGCGCGGCACGCGCGTCCCGAACTCCGACAGCGGCCGCACGCCGTCGACCGCAGGCCAGCGCACGTGCGTCGCCGCTTCCTTGAGCTGCATGCGTTGCGCGGGACACACGATCATCACCTCGACGTCGCGGCCCGTCGCGAAACGCACGAGGTCTTGGATGCGCTCCTCGACCTGCGCGCGCGCGGCGTGACCTTCGAGAGCGAAGTAGCGTCGCACCAGCTCGGCTTGCGTCGCTTCGTTTTCCGTGCGCACGAACACGCACGCTCGTTTCGGCAAACGGCGTTCGCGGTAGCGACCGACCAACGAGCGCAGCCGACGAGCCGTCAGTGGCGTGGCGCGCTCCGCGCAGCGTTCGAGCAGTGCGAGCAACGACTCGTCCGTCGTGCCGTACAAGTCCTCTTCGCACAGCAGCGCGCCCGTCAAAGCGAGTTCGACGGCGCGCGCGATCAAGGCTCCGGCAGCGACCTTGGCGTGGTGGTAGTAAACGCGCTCGGAGAAGTAGTAGCGCGCCTCGAGCATGCGCACGATCTCGGACAGGATGTCCTCGCGCAGCAGCTCGTGCTTGGCCAGGTCGACGTACAGGTTCCCGCTGGCGCGGTCGACCTTGAAGTAGCTCGTGACGCGCGGGTCGATCGCGAGCTTCAGCCCGGTGAAGTACGCGTCGCGCGCCAGGTAGTCGAGGATGTCGCA
>CAYHRR010000652.1:0-2396 GCA_964358875.1 uncultured Planctomycetaceae bacterium
GAACGTCGTCGGGTTTGGTAGGCATGGGGTCTCCTGGGTAAGAACTCGAACTTTCTCGCCGAATGGCACGCGCGGCCCTGGGGACCATCGCGGATCGTCTGAGGCACGCGAGCCTCGGCGACACGTAAATGTAGCAGATGTCACAGCCGATCGGCAGGCCCAGGAGCTTGCCGCAGAAGTGGTCTTCGAGTCCGGCGCGGATGATCTGCTTGCCGTTGTACAGGTACTCGGGCCCGATGAAGCCGACGACCGTGTTGGCCAGCAATGGCTCGAACTCGCGTGCGACCGCGTAGGCCCTCGCCTCGAGCGTTTGTTGATCGACACGATGATGGGCGCCGGCCGAGAGTGCCGAGCCTTGCCCGGTCTCGAAGTACATGACATTGTCGCCGACCGTTCCGCGCTTGAGCGAACGCGCCGCATCGTTGGCTTCGCGCAGCAACGCCAGGTTGATGCCGAAGCCCTTGTTGGCTTGCTCGGTCCCGGCCACCGACTGAAACACCAGATCAACCGGCACACCGGCTTCGATCATGCGCATCGTGTTGGTCACGTGCGTGAGCACGCAACTCTGCGTCGGGATCTCGTAGCGTTCGATCACCTCGGCGAGCATTTTCACGAGCGAGCCAAGCACGGCCGTGCTGTCGCTTGCCGGATTGATGCCGATGACTGCGTCGCCGCTGCCGTACAACAGGCCGTCGAGCATCGATGCGGCGATGCCGCGCAAATCGTCGGTCGGGTGGTTGGGCTGCAGGCGGACCGCAAGTCGACCAGGCAGACCGAGTGTGTTGCGAAACCGTGTGACGACACGGCACTTGCGCGCTACGACAATCAGGTCCTGGTTGCGCATCAGCTTGCTCACTGCCGCGACCATCTCGGGTGTGAGGCCGGGCGCCAGGGCGGCGAGTGCATCGGGCGTCGCATGCTCCGACAACAACCAGTCCCGCCAGCCGCCAACCGTCAGGTGCGCGATCGGTGCGAAGGCGGGCGCATCGTGCGTGTCGACGATCAGGCGCGTCACCTCGTCGACCTCGTAGGGCACGATCTGCTCGTCCAGGAACGTTCGCAGGGGCAGATCGGCGAGCGCGACGCGCGCGGCCATGCGCTCTTTATCCGATTCGGCCGCGATGCCCGCGAGCTGGTCGCCGGAGCGCTCGGGCGTGGCCTTGGCGAGCAGCGTCGTCAGGTCGGCGAAGCGGTACACGCGGTTCGAGATCGTGTGAGCGTATGCCATGTGTCATCCCTTTCAGGTCATCGGTCGAAGCGACGCGGCGAATACACGTCCAGCGCGTGCGCGACGGATCGTCCTGCGAGCTCATCGGCGACCAGTCCGGCAGTGACGGCGGCCAGCGTCAGCCCGAGGTGTCCGTGGCCGAAAGCAAGCACGACCCCTGGCACGCCGCGAGCGCGGCCGATCACGGGTACCGAGTCGGGCATTGACGGCCGAAACCCCATCCATCGCGAAGTCGGCTCCGGCAATGACCCGAAGAGTGTTCGCGCGCCGCGATCCAGCTGATCCCAGCGTTTCGGATCCGCGGAGCGAGCGGTTCCGCCGAATTCGACCAACCCTGCTACTCGCAGCCGGCCGGCCATGGGCGTGGCATACAGCCCGCGCTCGACCGGGCAGACGGGGCGACGGACGGGCAGGGGATCGACGGCATATTCGACGTGATAGCCGCGCTCCGTGTCCAAGGGCACAGCCTCCCCAGCCTGTCGAGCCAGGTCGAGAGAGTGCGCTCCGGCAGCGATGACCACTTGTCTCGCACGCACACGCTGCACTTCGCCATTTCCTTCGAGTTCGAGCGTGATACCGGACTTGTCGCCATGCAAGCGAACCGCGCGCGCTCGCAGCTGGTGCGCCCCGCGTCGCTCGGCTGCGGCCGCCATGCGCTGCATCAGCGTTGCTGGAGAAGCGAGGTGCATGGCGTCCGGGAAGAAGATGCCATGCCGATTCAGCGGTGCGAGCGCAGGCTCGAGGTGGCTCACTTCGGCGGGTGACAATGTCTCCTGCTTCACGCCATGCTTGGCGCGCAAGCGGAAGTCGAAGGCGTCGATCGACGGCGGCCCTTGGTAGAGGTAGAGGGAGCCCTCGCGTCGAATGATGTCCTCGCAGTCCAGTGTGGCCCATCGTCGCTCCCACGCGGGGGCTGCCTGCGCAAGCAACGGGGCGAGCGCTCGTGCGCTGGCCGTCGCAGCAGACGTGCTTGATGCGCGGACGAATCGCCACAGCCACGGCAGCATCGCCGACATGGCCGAGGCTGGCATCGAGAGCGGACTGTCCGGATCGAGCAAGAGACGAGGCAACGACCACATCACCTGCGGTGTCGCAACCGGCACGCAACCGTAGCCGGGGTCTCCTCGTTTTCAGTGCAATAAGTGACGGTACGAAAAGCTAGCACTGG
>CAYHRR010000653.1:0-2396 GCA_964358875.1 uncultured Planctomycetaceae bacterium
GTCGTCAGGGGGGGCTCGCGGACCGAAACCTGCGCTCACGGCGAGGTGAGCGCGTTTCGACGATCCACGAGAGTGGCGAGTCAGCACCCGTATCGGGCCCGGACCTAGCCCGCGCTTGAGCGCGCGTCGCGGCGCAGCACGCGCGCGCCAAGCGATGCGACGAGGCGCAGCACGCGCTCTGCAAACATGCAACGCGCAAGCGCTTCCTCGGAGCCGCAGCAGAGCGCGCTCGCGTGAGTCCAGGGCCTCCCTCGACCGTGCCCTCGCGAAACGCCGCGCCCGCTCGTTTCACGAAAGAAATCGTGCCGCGAGGCGCGGAAAGAAACGACGCCGCGGCACCGCACTTGGAACACACGGATAGTTTTCAACGTCCCAGCGTTCGCATCGAGTCGCCGTCGCCTGCAGCGGCGCGCGTTTTTCCAGCGTCGAACCGACCCAGGATCCCTCCCTTGTTCACACCGCTCTTCGCGCTTGCCGTTGCTCCGACGGCGATCGCGGCCCCCGCGTTCCAAGGTTCCGTCACCGATCAAGTCAGCGCCCTCAGCGCGGCCGTGGTGGCGCACGCCGGCGACAACGAGTTGCGCGATCGCCTGTGCGACATCGGAGAGGTGTGGTTCGACGCCGGCGAGTTCCTGGTCGGCTCGTTCGACGCCGGGACCTTGGGCGCCTTGCGCCTGCGCGGCGTCGACGTGACGGAACTCAGCGCCTTGGGAGCCCACGACGAGATCTTCGTGGTCGACATGACGCGCGCCGACGTGCGCGCCGACGTCGATTCCGCCGCGAGCGTGCTCTACCAGTGCGGCAAGCAAGCCGTCGTCGCTGTTCCGCACTCGCTGAGTGCATACCACGAATCGCTGCAGCCCGGCCGCATTTGCCACTCGGGTCACACCGCCGTCGCCCGTCGTGCGATGCGCCGCGCGCCGCCGGTTGCGCCTCGCAACAGCGCTGCGCCCGGTAGCCCGGGCGGCCAAGGTGGTATGCCCGGTCCGCAGAGCCTGCTGGTCGTCGATCCGCGCATCCAGAACCTCGTCACGGCCGTCAGCAAGACGAACATCGAGAGCTGGGTCGTGTCCTACTCGGCGCCGACCAACCGCGACTCGCAGAACCTCGCCAACTTCAATGCGAGCAAGGCGACGTTGATCGCGCAGCTCCAGTCCTACGGCTACAGCCCGACCAGCGAGGCCTGGAACGCCGCGCACGGCACGAATGTCTACGTCGACATCCCGGGCGTGAAGTTCCCCAACCGCTATGTCGTGTTCGGCGCGCACTTCGACACGCGCAACTACTCGTCGGGCACGGCGGCGGTCGCCCACGGCGCCGACGACAACACCTCGGGCACGGCGGCGGTGCTCGAGATCGCGCGCTTGTTGTCGACGGCCGGTGCGTTCGAGAATTCGGTGCGCTTGGTGTGGTTCTCCGGCGAGGAGTACGGCTTGCTCGGTTCGAACGCGAACGCGCAGGGGATGCTGAGCGCGGGCAAGCAAGTCGTCGCCATGCTCAACATGGACATGATCTCGTACCGCAACGGCGCGGACGTGCGCGACTGCGACTTCGCGACGAACAACACTTCGGCGTCGCTGACGACGTACTGCATGCAGACAGCGCCGCTGTACGTGCCGGCCTGGGCGGCGACTTCGGGCGTGCTCACGGCCGGAAGCTCGGACCACGCCTCGTACAACTCGGCCGGTTTCCCGGCCGCGTTCTTCTTCGAAGACCTGACGCAGTACTTCACGCAGATCCACACGCCGGCGGACATCTATCCGACCTCGACGACCGACTTCGACCTCGCGCAGATGATCTGTCGCGGAGTGCTCGCCTGCGGAGCGTCGCTGGCCGAGCCTGCCGACCTCGCCATCACGCACACGGAATTGCCGGACACGATCGACGCGAGCGGCCCGTACGTGGTCAGCGCGAACATCGTCAGCTTGTACGGCTCGACGGTTTCGGCGGCGACGCTGCACTACTCGTCGAACGGCGGACAGAGTTGGCAGACGAGCGCGATGAGTTCGAACGGAACGACCTGGAGCGGCTCGATCGCGGCACAGGGCTCGCCCTTGACGATCGCGTACTACATCGACGCGCTCGACGATCAGGGCGCGGTGGAGTTCGCGCCCGAAGGCGTCGACGCCGGCGGCGCGGCCTACGACTTCTTCGTCGGAACGAAGATCGTCGTGTTCTCGACCGGCTTCGAAGAGGCCACCGACAACGGTTGGACGCACGGCATGACGGCGGGCCAAGACGATTGGCAACGCGGTACTCCGGCGGCGAAGGCCGGCGATCCGGGCGCGGCCTACGCGGGCACGAAATGCTGGGGCAACGACCTCGGGCCGACGGGTTGGAACGGTTCCTACGCGAACAACGTCAACAACTGGCTGCGTTCGCCGGTGATCAACTGC
>CAYHRR010000654.1:0-2389 GCA_964358875.1 uncultured Planctomycetaceae bacterium
GAATGCTCGTGCCGTCGTCGACCTCGTCGTCGCCTGCGCCGCGCACGCGCCGCGTCGCGGGCGATAGCGCGCACATGTCGGGCGACTTGCTCGAGTACGTCACGCGTCACCCCGGCTCGCGCGGCGAGCAAATCGCAGCAGCGCTCGGAACCGATGTGATCACGATGCGCGTGCCGATGAAGAAGCTCATCGCCGCCGGCAAGGTGCGCACGCAAGGCGTTGCGCGCGGCACGACGTACATGCCCGCGTAGTCGATGACTCGTCAACTCGCTGCGTGGTCGGCGTGCCGTGTGACACGGACGCCGACCACGACGAGTGCCGCCGTCGCCGCGAGCCCGATGCCTGCGATGCCCAGGCCCCAGCCGTGCACGCCGCTGCTGTCGAGCACCGCCAGCCCGAGCGAAGGCCCCACGACGTACGCGGCTGCCCACGCCATCCAATACGCGCCCTGACAGCGACCGCGAAAACGCTCGGGCGAGATGTCGGCGACGAGCGCGTTGCACAAGGGGAAGAGCGCGACCTCGCCGCTGGTCCACAAGGCGATCGCGAGCGCATGTCCGAGCGCTCCGTCCGCAACGGCGTGCGTCGCGAATCCCGCGCCGAACAGCAGCGCCGCGCACGGCAAAACGCGCATGCGCCCCAGGCGTTCGAACAGCGGGACGACCCACGGCTGCGTGAGCACGATCAGCAGACCGTTGAGTGCGACGATGCGGCCGAAGCCTTCCGCGTCGATCCCGTCCTCCTTCATCACGTGCGCCAAGACCGCCGGCACTTGGATGATGATCAGTCCGAGCAAGAACGCGGCGACCAGCAAGGCCGCCAAGCGTCCGTCGTTCAAGATGAGCCGCAGGGTCGACGTTTTCGGCTCGCCGACAGCGACGCGAGCGAGGTTCGGCTTCGTCTCGTGGACTGCCACGGCGATCAAGAGCGCCGCTAGCAACATCGTCGCCGCGTCGCCGACGAACAGCCACGCGTAGCCTGCGTGCGCGACCAGCAGCCCTGCGACGAGCGGGCTGATCGCGAACGCCACGTTGAAGGACCACGACAAGTGCGCGAACGCGCGGGCGCGCTGGTCCGGCCGCACGACGTCCGTGATCGCCGCGGTGACCGCAGGGCGGTACAGCTCGGCGACGGCTCCCAGCGCGCAGCCTGCGACAGCGAGCGCGACGACGCCGTGAACTGCAGCGAGTGCGCCGAGAACGCCGCCACCGCCGCACAGGCTGAGCAACATCGTCGGCTTGCGGCCCCAACGATCCGCGAGTTGGCCGCCGAGCACGGCCGCTGCGAGCGAACCGATACCCCACGCCGACAACACCAGACCGGCTTCACCCGTCGACAGGTGCTCCTGATCCACCAGGTACAGCGACAGAAAGGGCAACACGAATGCGCCGACGCGATTGACGAACATCCCCGCGATCAACAGCCAATAGGTGCGCGGCAGGTCGCCGAACACCGCGTCGAACCGCTCGCGCAACCGCGTCATCGGCGCATCCTAGGAAGCACACGCCAGGTGCCCAACGTGATCGTGCGCGTCGATCGACACGACTCGCAATCGCGACTGCGCGCAGGTTGTTCATCGCCGCGCTCGCGTCCTATCGATTCCGCAGACCTGCGCGACATCGCTCCCATCGCTCGCGCCGCGCAAGCGCAACGCGATGCCGCGCGCAGCCGCGGTCGTGACGCGCTGCTCACTCCGCCTGCGCGTCGATCGAGATCGCACCGTCTTCGTCGACATGCACGCTCAACACGACAGGGTTGCAGCACACGGGGCAATCCTCGACGTACTGCTGTTCTTCACCCGCGTGCACGTCGACCGGGACGACGATGCGCTCGCCGCAATTCGGACAATCGAAACTCGCTTCTTCCTCGGCCTGCACGTCGACAGCATGTTGCACGTGGACCGCGCCGTCGACCGTGAAGTGGCGTTCGCGCCACGAGCGCAGTGGGTGGGATCGATTCGGACGCGCCTATTGACCGTGTTGGGCCGCACGCGCCGTTACTGACGGGCATTCCGTGACGCAGAGCCGGGCAAGAACTCAACACGGCGCCGGGCAAGCGCGGCGATCGAAAGGCGCATCCGTTCACACAGCCGGTTTCGCCACGGCTGCACGCGTTCGCGCTCCGAGGTTTCGGTCGCGCGCTCCGCCCACGCCGGCGAGCCTCGCCGCCGCTGCTCAAGTGAATCCGCTGCGCGCCGTCGCGTACCCTCCGCCCTCGCGCCCGACTTCAACGCCGAAACAGGAACTTCGATGGGCCTCATCAACTGGATTTTCGACATCTACCAACACACGCAGATCGACAAGGCCAAGAGCGAGGCCGCCAACGCGCGTGCCGAAATCGCATCGATGCGCACGGGGGGCGGCAGCATCGATGCGGCGCGACTCGAGCG
>CAYHRR010000655.1:0-2386 GCA_964358875.1 uncultured Planctomycetaceae bacterium
ACGGCGAGCGTCGTCAGAGCGACGGCGAGCTTCGCCCGAGCGACGGCGAGCTTCGTCAGAACGCGAGCACCAAGGACTTGATCGTCAGCGTGCCGCAGGCGCTCGCGTGGCTTTCGCGGCACCTGACCTTGCGTGTCGGCGACGTGATCTTGATGGGCACGCCGGCGGGAGTCGGTCCGCTGGAGGACGGCGACGAAGTGAGGTGTGCGATCGACGGCATCGGTGTCTTGCGCACGCGCATCGCACGCCCGAAAGCGACGTGACGCGATCGTCTCCACTCGAGCGGATGCGCAAGCCGTGACGCAACCCTGGTGGTCGCGGTACCGGCATTGGTTCGGCGCACTCGCGGTGCTCGCGGCCTTCGCTTGGTCGAGCACAGCGCGCATCGGCGTCGCGCTGCGTGATCCGGGCATCGCGCAACGCCCGGCCGAGGCTTTGCTGCGCACGGACCCGGCCTTCCTCTATTACGTCACCGAACGCGTCGTCGAAAACGGCGGCGCCTGGCCCGCGGAGTTGCGCGCCGATCCGAATGTCGAGTGGCCGCACGTCACCGACGTCGCTGCGATCGAAACGGTCGGACAAGAGCTGCTCGTCGCCTGGACTTACCTCGTCGCCGGCAAGCCGATGCCGCTGCACCTGTGGTCGATCTGGGTGATGAGTCTGTGGGCGTCGCTCGTCGCCTTCGGCGTGTACGGCATGGCCTACGAGTTGACGCGCGAGGTGCGCTTTGCAGCGCTCGCAGCGCTGTTGTGGGCGGCGCTGCTCGGCAACTACCGAACGCTCGGTTTCGTGCTGATTCGCGAGGACTTCGCCTTTCCGTGGATCGCCGCGCACTTGTGGCTCGCGCTGCGCGCTGCGCGCACGCGATCGTGGTCGGACTGCGTGCTGGCAGGACTCACCGCGCTCGCGGCCGCAGCGACGTGGCACGCGAGCGGATTTGTGCTCGCAATGGAGGCGGCTTGCCTCGTCGCATGGTTCTTGCGCAGCGGCGAGAATCCGTTCGCGAACGCGCGCGGACGACTCGCACTCGCGCTCGTGCTCCTCGGATCGCTCGCGGTGCCGGTGTTGCGCGCGAAGCACTTCGCGCTGTCCTTGCCGATGGTGCTCGCGCTCGCGCTCGCCGCTACAGCGTTGGTCTTGCGCACCAACGCTCCCTTGCGAATGCGCGCCGCAGCGACGTTCGCCGCAGCTGTACTGTTGCTGCTCGGAGCGTCGAAGGCCGTCGCGCTTGCGCTCGGAGGTGGACTCGCCGACTACGGGCACGTGTTCGGAATGCTCGCCTCGAAGCTCGCGCACTTCGGCCGCCTGCCCGAGGACGTCGCGGCGCTCGACTTCGAAACGCGCCTGTTGTGGGACGGTCCGTTCCGCACCGCGGAATTCGAGACGCTGGCGCGTGCGGAGGCTGCGGCGTCGCTCGCTGCGCTCGCGGGCATCGTCGTCGGCATCGTGATGCTCGTGCGCAAGCGCGATGAACGCGCGCTGTTCCTTCCGATCGCCTTCGTTGCACTGGCGGGCCTCGCTGCATGGATGGTGGAACGCACGGTGCCGCTGTTCGGCATGACCGGCGCTGTGCTCGCCGTGACACTGGCGTGGCGCTTGCGCGCGCACGCAGTCACGTCGCTCGTGCTCGCCGCAGCGATCGGTTGGCACGGCTGGGATCAGGTGAAGACGCTCGCAGATCCGCAGTGGCGCATCGCTTGGTACCTGCCGCCGCCGAGCGCCGACGAGAACGTCGAGATGCTGGCCTGGGTGCGCGCCAACGTTCCGGCGGGCGAACCCGTCGCCTCGGACTTCGTCACCTCGGCCGCGATCCTCGCCTTCACGCGCCGGCCGATTCTCAACCAACCGAAGTACGAAACGCGGCGCAGTCGCGAGTTGATCGAGCAGATGAGCAACGCGCTTTACCGCGCGACGCCGAGCGAACTCGCGACATTCCTGCGCGAGCGTCGCTGTCGCTGGCTCGTTCTCAATCGACCGCTGTTCGGCGCGACCGCCGCGCACATCGGCGGGCTTCGTCCGGAGGAACTGGCCCGCATGGGCGACAAGGCCTCGATGCAGATGATGGCGAACGAGCCGGCACGGTTCGCGCACGTCGCGGGCTTCACCTTGGTGTACGCGAGTCGGCCCGAACTCGGCTTCGCTTCCTATCGCGTCTACCGCGTCGACTGATCCGCGAGCGCAACGACGGGTTCGAGAATGCGGTGCGTCATCCCCCACACGACGCTCTCGCCGATGCGATAGCACGGCATCGCGCGCAACGCGCCGTGATGAACGACCTCTGTGGTTCCGCTCGATGCCGCGAGGTCGCGCAACGCCACCCAGTGATGTTCGGCGACTTCTCCGCTCGCGCTGATCGGTGGACGCGCACTCAACGCGAACACGAACG
>CAYHRR010000656.1:0-2385 GCA_964358875.1 uncultured Planctomycetaceae bacterium
ATCGAAGCGCACCTCGATCTGCGTCATGCCGCGGTTGAGCGTGTCGGGTCGCGCCGGTCGCGCGCGCAGATGCTCGGGCTTGACGAACAGAGCGCGTTCCTCGCCCTTGAGTTGGAAGCCCGAGACGCCGTTGATCACGAACTGCGCGGGCACGATGCGATCGAGGGCGAGCGCGTCGGTGAGCAAGGCCTTCTGCTCTTCGTTCTCGACGTCGGCGAGCTCGGGGCCGGGCAAGCGGAAGGTCGCGTCGTGCGCCGCCGGCAGGGCGACGTCGAGCTCGGGATACAGGAGCGGGCCCTCTTCCGAATCGACGACCACACGCTGCTCGAGCGTGGTGTGCGCGCGCACGTACTCGGCCACCGCGCGGTTCCAAACGTGCGATTGGTACGAGTACAGGTGGATCAGGCGCAGACGCGAAGACACGTGATAGAAGGCGCCGGCGAAGTCGTCGGGATTGCTGCGCAGGTACTCGAACACCGAGTGGTGCGAACCGAACTTGCCGGCGATGTCGCGGCACGAGTTCCAATCGTTCCAGCTTCCGAGCAAGGCGCGCTTGAGCGTGGCCGAGCGCGGATCGTCGTGCGGCGATTCGGAGGCGAGCAGCGCTTTCAACGCGCCCTCGTAATCGCCGAGCATCAACTGCAGCGCGATCCAACCTTGGCCGTGGCGCAAATTGCCGAAGCGTTGGTCGTCGAAGTAATTGATCAACGCGCCCTTGCGCACGACCTGCATGTTGCGCTTGACGCGCGCGACGTCGTCGATCGACAAGCCGCGCACCACGACCTCGAAGCCGTTGCCGGCGCTCGACTTCGAATCGAGCGCCTCCGCGCAGTAACCGACCGTCTCAACCTTCAAGTCGTCGGCACGGATCGA
Organism: uncultured Planctomycetaceae bacterium; assembly: GCA_964358875.1. Taxonomy (GTDB): domain Bacteria; phylum Planctomycetota; class UBA1135; order UBA1135; genus CAYHRR01. The sequence goes on from CAYHRR010000656.1 coordinate 874, forward strand.
CACGTTCTTGCCGCGTCGAATCGCCATGAACTGGATCGTGACGCCTTGGCGGTCCTTCAAGCCGCACATGGTCACTTCGCCCGCGCCGCAACCGGCCTCGTTGGCCAGTGCATCGGCAGCCTCGATCGAGGTCAGCTTGCGCTTGATCACGCGGTACACGCGCCATTCGCCGCGTTCGACGAGCACGCCCGCTTCGAGCAGCTCGCGCACCTTGAAGTCTTCGATTCGTTGTTTGAGTTTCATCGACGCGGCGCTCTGACCTTCGCGAGCTGCTTGAGGGTGCGTTCCAGATCGCGCGGGATCGGAGCTTCGACGCGCGCTCGCTCGGCGGCGCGTTCGACCAAGGGAAATTCCAGGCTGAGCGCGTGCAGCGTCAGTCGATCGATCAACGGTGTTTCAGGATGGCCGGGCTTGTGCCGGTAGCCGGCCTTGATTTCGGAGAGCAGCAGCGCCTTGCGGCGTCCGTACAGCGGATCGACGGCCAGCGGAAAGCCCTTGGCCGCGAGATGCACGCGAATCTGATGCGTGCGACCCGTGCGCGGCTCGCAGCGCAGCAACGTGTAGCCGCGGAAGCGCTGCTCGACCTGGATGCGCGTCACGGCCGGCTTGCCGTCTTCGCGCGCGCACATTTGACCGCTGCGGCGCAGATCGGGCCCGATGGCGAGTTCGATGTCCTCGCTCGCACCGTCCTCGAGCGGATGTTCGCCTTCGACGAGTGCGAGGTAGGTCTTCGCGACGCCGGAATTCTCGAAGGCCGCGCCGAGCACGCGCTCGGCCTCGACCGACTTCGCGACGAGCAGTACGCCGCTGGTGTCCTTGTCGAGCCGATGCACGAGGCGCGGCCGAAAGGCGCCGGCCGGGTCGTCCTGTTCGCGCGTCTGACTGAGCGCGTGCAGAGCGCCGATCAGGTTTTGCTTCTCACCGTCCCAGCGATCGGGCTCGACCAGCAGGTGCGCCGGCTTGTCGACCAAGAGCACGTGCTCGTCCTCGAACAAGATCGGCGGCGGCTCGACCGCTTCGCTCGCCTCGGGGAGCGCCTGCACGTCCTCGTCCTCGAATTCGACCGAGATCACGCTGTTGTCGCGCAAACGCATCGACGGCCGCGACGTCGCGCCGTCGAGCAACACCAAGCCGTCACGGATGTGCTGGCGCAAGCGCCGCTTCGAAGCGAGCGGGTACAGACGGCACAGGAACTCGTCGAGCTCCATGCCGATCTGCTCGGGCGAAACGCTGTAGTGCTGGGTCACGGCGGTGCGAAGGCGTGCGTGCCGCGCGCGACCGCACGGCGGCCGAACGCGCGGACTGCGCTAACGCGCGGTGCTTTGCGGGCGCTCGTAGCATTCTTTCTTGAGCGCGCCGACGTACGGAAGGTTGCGGTAGTGCCCCGCGAAATCGAGGCCGTAGCCGACGACGAACAGGTCTTCGACTTCGAAGGCGCGGTACTGCGCGCGGAACGGCACGGCGCGGCGCGCCGGCTTGTCGAGGAACACGCAGGTCCGCAACCACAGCGGC
>CAYHRR010000657.1:0-2374 GCA_964358875.1 uncultured Planctomycetaceae bacterium
CGGCAGCGGCGGCAATTGCACGCTGCTGCGCGTCGACGAACAACGTCTGTTGATCGATGCCGGACTGCCGGGTGTCGAGCTGCAAGCACGCCTCGAACGCGCCGGGCTCGCGCCGCCGAACGGCACGCTCGGCGCACTGCACCACGTGTATGTCACGCACGGACACCTCGACCACGCGCGCTCGGCCGGGCTGATCGCGCGCAAACACCGCGCGCGCCTGCATTGCTCGGAGAGCATGATGAGCAACAGCTCGATCCGGCGCTGCCGGGACCTCGCGACGATCACCGTCGGCGGCGGCGAGCAGGTCGACGGTGTCGAAAACCTGCGCGTGGTCAACGTCGCTCTGCCCCACGACGCGCACCCGACCGTCGCCTACCGCATCGAGCACGCCGGACGGACGGCCGTGGTGCTCACGGACATGGGCCGTCCCGATGACGGCGTGGCGCGCATGCTGCGCGGCGCGCACGTCTTGGTGCTCGAGTTCAACCACGACCTCGAGATGCTCGAGCACGGACCGTATCCGCCGGCGCTCAAGAAGCGCGTCGCCGGCAACGCGGGGCACCTGTCGAACGAGCAAGGCGCGCAGATGCTGCGCAAGCTCGCCGACGAGAACCTGCACACGCTCGTGCTCGCGCACTTGTCGGAGAAGAACAACCGGCCCGAACTCGCGCTCGAGGCGGCGCAGCGCACGCTTGCGGAGATGGGACTCGGCCACGTGCGCGTGCTCGTCGCGAGCCAACACGAAATCGGCGAGAACCTCGCCGTCTAGCGCCGGTCGGTGTCTGCGACGCCGCCGTCTGTAACGAGATCGAGTTCGACTGCGAGATCGGCGCGCAGAAAAAACAGCCGCGCGCGGATCGCACCGACTGCGAGCCCCGTGATGCGCGCGACGGCGGCGCGATAGCTGCGCATTTGCGGCGCGTAGTGCTCGACCGCGCTCGCCACGTCGCGCGCGTCGACGCGATCGCTCTTGAAGTCGATCAGGTCGGCGCGCAGCGCTCCTTGGTCCGAGCGTTCGACGACCACGCGGTCGAAGGCGCCGCTGATGAGCTGCGCAGCGCTCCCCGAGCCGACGACTTGCCGGAAGCGCCGCTCGCGCCAGACCTCCGCGTGTTCTGCGCTGTACGACGTGCGCTCGAGCACGCGGCGCAACTGCGGCCTTGCGAGGCACGCGCGCAGCAGCGCGAGGTCCTCGGCGCAGCTCGCGCCGCCCAGTCCGAGCGCTTCCACGTGCGCGCGCAATGCGTCGTCGCTCGCGCCGAAGTCCTCGATCCACTCGATGCGCTCGAGCCACGCGTGCAAGCGGCTCCCGCGCCCGAGCTGCGCGTCGGTCTCGCGCGTGAACAAGTCCGCCACCGACGTCGGTCCGTGGTGCTCGAGCTGCGACGGGCTGACACGCTCGAGATTGCGCGGGCGCGTCGAGGCTTGGAAGCACGGCGCGGCTCGCGCTGCGACGGCAACGACACTCGACTTGCGCTCGGGGAATCCCGCGCTCCAACCGTCGTCGCTGCCGGTCTGTTCGTACACCACGGCTTTGGGGTCGAGATCGCCGTTGCCCAAGCCGCACGCAGCGCGCACGACACCGGCCGCGCTCAAGCTCGGATTCGCCGAGCCCTTCGGATGCAGCACGAGATCGAGACTGTGCTTGGCGCGCGTCATCGCGACGTACAGCGTGCTGAGTTCGTCGCGCAGCCCGCGCAGGCGTGTGCTCCGCGCGAGATTCGTCAACGTCGGATCGCCGGCGCGCTCGAGCAGCGCGCGCACTTGCTTGTTTCCGGCGCGTGAAATGGCCGCGATGTCCTGGGTCGGGTCGTCCTCGCGCCGCTGCCACGCGAAGGTCAGTCCGCCGCGCACGAACGGCAAGTCGAGCTCCGGCACGACGACGGCGTCGAATTCGAGGCCCTTCGATGCGTGGATCGTCATTACCTTGACCTGCGCCGACGACGCGTCCTCGACCGCGAAGTCGCGCACGCGCTCGACGAATGCGCCGAAGCGCAGCGCGCTCGGACCGCGCCACGCCAGTGCCAAGTCGACCAAGCCTCCGAAGCGCCGCGCCTCCCACGCGCCGTACTCACGCTCCACGGCAGGGAGCAACTCCGCAAAGCGCTCGGCGAGTCCGCGGTCGAGAAACGCGGCCCGTTCCCTGCGACGCAGCGCGCGCAACTGCTCGTCGCTCGCCAAAGCGTCGATGCCCAAAGCACTCGCGAGTTTCGAGCTGCGCACGTGGAAGCACGCCGCGCTGTCGCCCGGGTGATCGAGCCAGTGCAGAAGCGACAAAGCCACCTGCACCGCGGCCGAATCGCACAGCGAGTTCCCGCCTTCGTCGCTCGCCGCGATGCCCGCGTCGCGCAGTTTGCGCACGATCACCGGCGCG
>CAYHRR010000658.1:0-2371 GCA_964358875.1 uncultured Planctomycetaceae bacterium
GCTTGCCGGCCTTTTGACGGACGTACTCGTTCTTGTAGCGCACACCCTTGCCCTTGTAGGGCTCGGGCGGACGCGAGGCGCGGATGCGCGCCGCCACGAGACCGACTTGCTGTTTGTCGTATCCCGTGATGATGATCAGCGTGTTCGAAGGGCACACGGCCTGCACGCCTTCGGGCAAGTCGACGATCACCGGCTTGCAGAAACCGACGCTGAGCACGACCTTGCGGCCTTGCACGGCACCGTTCCAACCGACGCCGACGATCTCCAGGTCCTTCTGGTAGCCCTTGACGACGCCGTTGATCGCCGTGGCGATCAAGGCGCGCGTCGTTCCGTGGTAAGCACGCGAAAGGCGATCGTTGGCGTGGCGCTCCACGACGACGGTCTGACCTTGGATCGCGACCTTGACTTCGGGACGGAAGGAGAACTGGTTCGATCCCTTGGGGCCCTTGACCCGCACCTTGCGGTCGCCGGTCACTTCGACCTGAACGCCGGCGGGGATGGCCACCGGCTGCTTTCCGATGCGCGACATGGCTAGTACACCTTGCAGAGGATCTCGCCGCCCGCGTTGAGCTTGCGAGCGTTGCGATCGGAGAGAACGCCGCGGTTGGTCGAGAGGATCAAAATCCCCAGACCTCGCAGCACGGTCGGAATACTGGTGGCGTCGCTGTAGACACGGCAACCGGGCTTGGAGATTCGCTCGATAGTGCGAATCACCTTTTCGCCGTCAGGGCCGTACTTCAGCTTGACCACGAGTGTGCTTGCGGGCGTACCCGGCTCGACGGTGTAAGAATCGACGAAACCCTCCTCCTGGAGGATTTGGACGATGCCCACCTTGAGCCTGGACGCCGGCATCGACACCGACTTTTGGCCGATGGAATTGGCGTTGCGGACACGCGTGAGGAGATCAGCGATCGGATCGGTCATCATGGTTGTGCTGCTCCTACCACGAGGCCTTGCGCATGCCCGGGATCTCGCCCTTGAGCGCCTTTTCGCGCAGGCAGATGCGGCAAATTTTGAACTTGCGATACACGGCACGCGGACGTCCACAGATGCCGCAGCGTGTGTACGCGCGGGACTTGAACTTCGGCGTGCTGTTGCACTTGTTGATGAGACAGGTCTTGGCCATCGCGCTAGCTCGCCTTCTTCTTGCCCTTCTTCTCGTCCGTGTCCTTCTGAACGAAGGGCATGCCGAGTTCCTTGAGCAGGTGGTAGCCATGCTCGTCGGTCGTCGCACTGGTCACGAAGGTGATGTCCATCCCTTGAACGAACTCGATCTTGTCGAGTTCGATTTCGGGGAACACCGTCTGCTCCGCCAGTCCGAGCGTGTAATTGCCGCGCCCGTCGAGTCGATCCTTCACGCCGCGGAAGTCGCGGATACGCGGCAGGACGATCGAGATCAGGCGGTCGGCGAACTCCCACATGCGATCACCGCGCAGCGTCACCGCGCAGCCGATCGGCATGCCTTCACGCAGCTTGAAGGCCGAGATCGACTCGCGCGCCTTGCGCACGGTCGGCTGCTGGCCGGTGATCATGCCCAAGTCCTTCGCGGCGGCTTCGACGCGCGACTTGTTTTCTACGGCCGAGCCGACGCCCATGTTGACGACCACCTTGAGCAGGCGCGGCGTCGCGTGATCGTTCTTGATGCCAAGCCGCTCTTTGAGCTTCGGCTTGACCTCGCTGAGGTATTTCTGCTTGAGGCGGGGTGCCATGGTGCGTTCTCTACTTGGCCTTCTTCTTGGCCGACTTGCCCGTCTTGGTCGGAGCCTCGACGCGACGCACGTTGCTGACGTGGATCGACGACTCTTCCTGAATTCGCTCACCCTTCGGGCTCTGCTGCGTCGGCTTGTTGTGATGCCAACGCATGTTGATGCCCTCGACGATGACGCGCTCGACGCGCGGAAGAGCTTCTTTGACGACGCCCTGCTTGCCCTTGTCGTTGCCGGTGAGGATCAGGACGTGGTCGCCCTTCTTGACGTGAAGGTGGTTCGTCATCACACGACCTCCTGAGCGAGCGAGATGATCTTCATGAAATTGCGTTCGCGCAGTTCGCGCGCCACGGCGCCGAAAATGCGCGTGCCCTTCGGGTTGTTCTCGGCGTCGATCAGCACGATCGCGTTGCGGTCGAACCGCACATAGGTGCCGTCCGCGCGTCGCGTCGCCTTCTTGGTGCGCACGATGACGCCCTTGGCAACCGTGCCGGCTTTGACGTCCGAACTCGGCAGTGACTTCTTGACGGACACAACGACGATGTCACCGAGTCCGGCGACGCGTTTGTGCGTGCCGCCGAGCACTTTGATGCACTGGACGAGCTTCGCACCCGTGTTGTCGGCCACGTCCAAGTAGGTTTGCATCTGGATCATGGGTCACCTCA
>CAYHRR010000659.1:0-1284 GCA_964358875.1 uncultured Planctomycetaceae bacterium
CGGCGCCGAGGCGAGAAACGCTTCGAGCACGCTGTCCTGAGCGAGTTCGCGATCGAGCCGCTCGCTCAACTTCGCACTCGACAACCAGCGCGCCATCGAATCGCCTTGACCGCCGAACACGTTGCCCGTGTACACGCGCACTTGATCGACGAAGCCCGCTTCGATGTAGCGCGAGAGCAATTGCGGCCCGGCTTCGAGCAGCACGCGCCGCACACCTTCGTTCCACAACCACTCTTGCACGTCGCGCAGCGCGACATGGTCCTCGGCGCTCGAGTGCAACCCGACGACGCGCGCCCCCGCGGCCTGCAACGCGACGTGACGCGCTGCGTTTGCACCGGCTTGGCACAAGACGACGAGCTCGCCCGCGCCTTCATGCGCACCGGGTTTCTCAAACAAGCGTCCGTTCGTCGGCGTGCGCAAATAGCTGTCGAGGATGACGCGCAGCGGCGGACGCGACGGATCGCCCGGCGCGCGCACGGTGAAGCGCGGGTCGTCGGCGAGCACCGTGGTGACGCCGGTGACGATCGCGTCGACGCGGCCGCGCAACACGTGCACTTCGCGCAACGACTCCGGGCCGCTGATCCAGCGACCCGCGCCGACATCGGCGGGCGGCGACAGTTGTCCCGAACGCGTCTGCGCCCACTTGGCGATCGTCCACGGCCGCGGTCGACGCATGCGATCGACGTCCACCCAGCGCAAGAAGTGCGGCGCGACGCTTTCGAGCAACGCGCCGTCGGAAATCAACTCGACCTCGAGGCCCGCGTCCTGCAACAGACGCAAGCCGGCGCCGCGATGACGCGGATTCGGATCGAGCGCGCCGACGACGATGCGCTTGATGCCGCTGTGCAAGATCGCGCTCGTGCACGCGCCGGTCTTGCCGATCGTCGAGCACGGTTCGAGCGTGACCACGAGCGTGTCCCAGCGCTCACGCGGCACAGCACTCGCCTCGGCCGCCTTCAACGCGACGAGCTCCGCGTGCGGACCACCCCAATAGGCGTGAACTCCGCGCGCGACGACCTGCTCACCGGCGAGCACGGCCGCGCCGACGCACGGATTGGGCGCGACGTCGAAGCGCCGCGACACGGCGTCCGCCGCCAGCTCGCTGAGCAGCGCGCGCAGGAAGGTCTCGCTCGGTGTCACGATCGTGCTCGAGGTCATGCTTCGTCTTCTCGCCGCAGGGCGCAGCTCATGGTCGACAGCAAACGGCGCTGCAAGTGGGCCCGACGACGAAGCGCGACCGGCGTGCGACGGTACACGAGCGTGGCCGTCGCGCGAACAGCCCAG
>CAYHRR010000659.1:1294-2364 GCA_964358875.1 uncultured Planctomycetaceae bacterium
CGGGAGCACACGTGCGCCCGGCGACCGGTCGCGGCGAACGGGGCGCGCGAAGGGCGTGATTTCGCACTTCCGCCCGTTTGTTCCCGGCGCGCCGCGACGTCAAACTGCGCGGCCTTTCCAACCACCTCGAGCCTCACGAAATTACCCATGACCAAGGCACCGCTTCGCGTCGCCGTCACGGGCGCGGCCGGCCAGATCGGCTACGCGCTGCTCCCTCGCATCGCTTCCGGACAGATGTTCGGACCCGACCAACCGGTGATCCTCAACCTGATCGAGATCCCCCACGAAAAAGCGCTCGCCGCGTTGAAGGGCGTCGCCATGGAGTTGGAGGACTGCGCCTTCCCGCTGCTGCGCGACATGGTGCTGACCAGCGATCCGAAGGTCGGCTTCAAGGACGTCAATTGGGCTTGCCTCGTCGGCGCCAAGCCGCGCGGGCCGGGCATGGAGCGCAATGACCTGCTCAAGGACAACGGCGCGATCTTCGTCGGCCAAGGCCGCGCGATCGCGGAGGGTGCTGCGCCCGACGTGCGCGTCGCGGTCGTCGGCAATCCTTGCAACACCAACGCGTGGATCTGCATGCAGTCGGCGAAGGGCGTGCCGAAGGAGCGCTTCAGCGCGATGACGCGTCTCGATCAGAACCGCGCGCAAGCTCAGCTCGCCCTGCGCGCCAAGGTCGCGATCACCGATGTCGCCAACACGTTGATCTGGGGCAACCACAGCGCGACGCAAGTGCCCGACTACTTCCACGCGACGATCAAGGGCAAGCCCGCGCACGAAGTGATCAACGACGAGGCGTGGCTCAAGGGCGACTTCTTCAAGACCGTCCAACAGCGCGGCGCGGCGATCATCGCGGCGCGCGGCGTGTCGAGCGCGATGAGCGCGGCGAACGCCCTCGTCGATCACGTGCGCGACCTCGTCACCGCGACGCCCGCGGGTCAGTGGCGCTCGGCCTGCGTGTGCAGCGACGGAAGCTACGGCGTGCCTGCGGGCTTGATCTTCTCGTTCCCTGTGCGCGCCGACGGCAAGGGCGGATGGTCGATCGTCCAAGGACTCGACATCAATCCGTTCCT
>CAYHRR010000660.1:0-2355 GCA_964358875.1 uncultured Planctomycetaceae bacterium
GACCGACGAGCAGGCCGCAGCGCGCCGCACGCATTTCGCCGTTGCGCAATTGGGCCTGGCGCAGCGGCGCCTCGTGCCGTCGCGCGCGGCCGCCGAGCCGTTCGTGCGCGTCGGCGTCGAAGAGAAGGCGCTCGACGTCTGCGCGCACGGACTCGATCACGCGCACATCGCACGCGAAGTCGCAGCGTCGCGCGCAGCGCATCTGCGTCCGGCCGGCGATTTCGTGCGTCTCGGCGTGCTCGGGCGCGTGCAGTCGACGTCGGGCGTGCTCGCGCTGATCGAGGCCTTCGCTGCGGCGCGCGTGCCGAATCTCGCGCTCGAAATCCACGGCGAGTTGGCGAACGACCACGGCGACGCGTCGTACGCAGCACGAGTGCGCGAACGCGCGGCGGCGACGGCGCGCGTGACGTTGCACGGAGCGTTGTCGCGCGCGGACCTACCGCGCGTGCTCGCGGCGCTCGACGGCGTCGCGGCACCGGTGACGTGGAACGAAGTCGACAACCGCGCGTTGCGCGAAGCCCGGGCCGCGGGCTTGCCGGTGCTCGTCAGTGATCGCGCGGGCTCGGTCGACGTCGCGCAAGGCGGTCGCGCAGGCCTCGTCGTCGCTGCGCACGATCGCGAGGCGTGGTCGCGTGCACTCGAACGCTTCGCGAGTGATTCGCAAGCGCGCGCGGCCTGGTCGGCGACACCTCACGAGTTGCGCAACATCGGCGAGATGACGCTCGACGTCGAAGGGCACTACCTCGCAGCGATCCGCGACGCCTCAGGCGAGGTGCGGCCGAATGCGCCGCCGCAGCGCGCGAAAGCGAGCTTTCTGCGCCGCTGGTTCGGCGGCTGAAGGCTCTCAGAAGATCGCGCGCCAGCGTTCGGCGCTGAACAGCGGTCCGCGCGTGATCAGATCGAGTTCGACGCGCTGTGCTTCGAGTTTCGGATCGACCAGTTGCTTCTGCGGATCACGCAAGCACTCGAGATAACCGTCGGGAACGTGGCGATAGAAATGCCCGATGCGCCACGCGCGTTCGCGGAAGGAGTTCTTCGCGGGTTCGACGATCGCGCCGCCCTCGACGATCGGTTGGCGCGCGATCAACGCATCGGAGAGCCCGACGGGATCGACGATGTGGATCGTCGGTCCGGACCAGAAGCCGAGGTAGCCGATGCCTTCGGCGATCTGCACCGACGGACCCGCAGCGCGCCAAGCGTCCGCGAGCGGATGGCGCTTGGAAATGTGCAGCTTCGCGTCGTCGCAGCGGTTGACCGAGAACAGGCCGGCGACGCCGAACCAGTAACCCCGCTCGTCGGCGATGCCGGAGTCCGCGATGTGCTCCGGCGCCTTCAAGCCGCGCGCGTAGTCGAGTGGCGCACGCAACGGACTCAACGGACTGACCATCGCGATCGCAATCGCTGCGGTCACGCCCAACATCTTTGCGCCTGGCGTGAGCGTGATGCGCGTGAGCACGAAGGCCGCGCACACCAGCGGCGCGGTCAGGAAACGACCGCTCATGAAATCGCCGCCGACCTTCGCGACGTACACGAGGTGCAAGACGATGCCGGCCGCGACGGCGAGCGGTAGTCGCTCGCGCTTCAAGCAGGCCAGCGCCAGCGCCGAAGCGACGGCGATCAAGGTGACGGGATCGCGCATCCAGGAGTCGGCGAAGTAGTCGAGGCCCTGCGCCCACAGCGCGCTCGCCGGCAGTCCCGTCGAGAGCTTGGCGTAGAAAGTGTTCGGCAGGAAAAAGCCGTAGTAGACGAGGGAAAACAGCTCCCATGCGACGAGCGGAGCGAAGCCGAGCGCGAAGGCGGCGAGCGTGCGCGCGTTGCGGTACGTCCAAAAATGCGTGGCGAGCAACGGCGCGACGAGCAGCACGCCGTCGAGTCGCGTCAACGCGACGGCCGAAGTGCCCAGTGCGAGCAACAACGCGCGGCGCTGCGGCGCGGCGCGCGCGCCGAACGCGCAGAAGGTCCCGACCAGCGCCAGGTGGAGCAGCGGGTTTTCCAAACCGGACGTCGCGAAGTCGATGAAGGCCTTCGAGCACGCGAGCACGACCAGTCCGAGGCCCGCGCCGAACACATCGCGCGACGCGCCGAGCGCGAGCCACGTCGACGCGGCGATCGTCACCACGAGTCCGAGCACGATGCTCGTCACGAAGGCTTCGCGCGTCGCGGCATAGGGCAGCGCGGTCAGCAGCATCCACAACGGGTTCGTGTAGGCCTGCACGCGCTCGGCCGCATTCCAACGCGGGCCGTAGCCGTGAACGGTGTTGTCGACGACGCGCAACGTGATGTACGCGTCGTCGCAGACCCACGCGCATTTCAGCGCGAGCACGCCGATCAGCGCGATCAGCGCCGCCAGCGCGC
>CAYHRR010000661.1:0-2349 GCA_964358875.1 uncultured Planctomycetaceae bacterium
AAACGTCGGTGTTGTATCGCCCGTGACGTTGTCGCTGTTCGACGTGCCCGTGTCGCTCGCCGGGTCGAGATCGGGGGCGCTTGGCGCACTTGGCGGCGTCGTATCGATTGTCACCGAGAGGGCCGCCGAGTTGGCGCTCTCGTTGCCGCCGGGGGCGGACTGGCGGACGGTCATGGTTTTGACGCCATCGGTAAGCGGGATCGACGCCGTGACGGTGTAGTTTCCGAGGGCATCGGCGGTCGTCGAGCCAACCGCCACGTCGTTTGCGTAGAGGCGCACCGTCGCGCTCAGCGTCGCGCCCGCCCCGCTGAAGGTCGGCGTCGTGTCGCTCGTGATGTTGTCGCTGTTCGATGCGCCCGTGTCGCTCGCCGCCTGGAGATCGGGCGCACCGGGGGGCACTGGACCAGACCCCGGCGGCGGTGCCGCGGCCTCGATGGTGACCGGGAGCAACTGCGATGCGACGCTCACGTTCCCCGCAACGTCCGTCGCCGTCACGGTGAATGTGTAGCCACCCTCAACGAGCGCCGACGACGTTACGGAGTACGTGCCCGCACCGCTCGCGGTTGTCGTTCCGACGAGGGTCGCACCCGTGTGGGTGAGCTTGACCGTCGCGTAAGGCTCCGTGGTTCCCGTAAACGTCGGCGTTGTATCGCTCGTGATGTTGTCGCTGTTCGACACGCCCGTGTCGCTCGCCGGGTCGAGATCGGGGGGGGCGTCTGACGGCATCGCGGGCGCCAGCGTATCGATCGTGATGCCGAGCGATGGTGAATCGCTGCTCTCGTTGCCGGCGATGTCGAGCTGGCGAACGGTCATGGATTTGACGCCGTCCGGGGTGAGCGCCGTCGACGCCGTGACGGTGTAGTTTCCGAGGGCATCGGCGGTCGTAGAGCCGACCAGCGCGCCGTTTGCGTAGAGGCGCACCGTCGAATTCGCCGCCGCGAGGCTGCCCGTGAACGTCGGCGTCGTGGCGCTTGTGATGTTGTCGGTCGCCGAATCGCCGGTGTCGCTCGCCGCCTGGAGATCGGGCGCACCGAGGGACGCTGGCCCCGTGGTGACGATGCTGACCGGGAGTCCGGGCGATGCGATGCTTGCGTTCCCCGCGAGGTCGGTCGCCGTCACACTGAACGTGTACGACCCACCCGCGAGTGGCGACGACGACGTCACCGAATAGGCGCCCGACTCGTTGGCCGTCGCCGTTCCGACGAGGGTCGTTCCCGCGACGTAGAGCTTGACCGCCGCGTAAGGCTCCGTGGCGCCGGTCAACGTCGGCGTTGTGTCGCCCGTGATGTTGTCGCTGTTCGAGGCGCCCGTGTCGCTCGCCGGGTCGAGGTCGGGAGCGCCGGGGGTCGCGGGCGACGTCGTATCGATCGTGATGGCGAGCGAGGGCGAATCGTCGCTTTCGTTCCCCGCGACATCGAGCTGACGCACGGTGATGGTCTTCGCGCCCGCGGTGAGTGTCGATGAGGTGACGGCGTACGCTCCAGCGCCATCCGCGGTCGCGGTCGCAACGAGAAGGCCGCTTGCGTAGAGCCGAATCGACGCGCCGGCCAGCGCGCCATTGCCGTAAAACGTGGGCATCGTCGCGCGCGTGATCTTGTCGGTCTGCGACGCGCCGGTGTCGCTCGCCGCGTTGAGGTCGGGGGCGGTGGCGATGGCGCTCGGTGCGACGGTGTCGATCGTGACGGGGAGCGCCGGTGATGCGGGGCTCGCGTTCCCCGCGGTGTCGGTCGCGATCACGGTAAACGAGTAGGCGGCGTCGGCCAGCGCTCCGACCGTCAAGGTGTAGGCGCCGGCGGCGTCGGCCGTGGTTATTCCAACGAGCGTTGTCCCCGAATGGAAGAGCTTCACGGACGCGTACGGCTCGACGATGCCCTTGAAGACGGGCGCTGCGGCGCGCGTGATGTTGTCGGTGGTTGACGCGCCGGTGTCGCTCTCTGAGTCGAGGTCGGGTGCGCCAGGAGTTGTCGGCGCGGTGCTGTCCGCAGTGTATGAGAGTGCGAGCGCCTGGCAGGCCGAGGCGTTTCCCGCGCGGTCGATCGTTCGACCGTAGAACGTGCTCAAGGAGTTGTCCGCGACCGCGAACGCGACGCTATAGGCGCCGGTGGCGCTTGCGGTGGTGGAAATCGGCGCTGATGTGCAGGTCGGGTCGTTCGCATGGACGTGCACGGTCGCGAACGCTTCGGCGGCGCCGCTCACGACGGGGGAGTTGTTGTTCGCGGGGCCGATCGGGGTCACGAAGCCGCCGGCGGGCGTACCGGGCGGCGTGCTGTCCTCGATGTAGGTCGCGCCGGTCGTTGAGCAGGCGGAGGCGTTGCCGGCTGGGTCGATGGCGCGGGCGAAATAGGTTGT
>CAYHRR010000662.1:0-2346 GCA_964358875.1 uncultured Planctomycetaceae bacterium
ATCAGCGAGATCAGCGGACTGATCACGCAGGTCAGGCCTTCGCGCAACAAGGCCGGCGCTTGGTAGCACAGGCTCTTGCCGCCGCCGGTCGCGAGCACGACCAACGCGTCGCGCCCGGCGAGCGCGGCGAGCATGGCCTCGGCCTGCAACGGGCGCAGCTCGGAATAGCCCCACACGCGCTGCACGATTTCGCGCAAGCGCGCGAGTTGCTCCGTGGGCGTGCGTTCGTGTTCGAGCGTGCTCATGCGAAGCGTCGACGCGCGCCGCACGCCGCCGGTTGCAGATCACGCGCGCTGCGTTCGGCGCGCCGGCGACAAGGTGCACGATTCATGGTGGGCGCGGGATCCTACGCGCTCGCAGCTTCACGGCATCAGCGGATCGAGCGGTTCAGCGCGCGGCAGATCGAGCGCCGCGCCGACCGCAGGCGCGTCGATGCGGCGGAAGGCGCCCGCGCGCCAGGTCAAAAGGCGCCAGGAGGGTTCGGCGAACGGACGCTCGAAGACGAGTCGCAACGCGCTCGGGCCGAGCTCGTTCGTGGCGAGGACTTCGACCGTGAAGCCGCGCGCGGCGTAGCGCGTGCCGGGCGCAGGTACGTCGGCGCTCGATCGGAACACGGCTTCGAAGGGCTGAGTGAGAAAGGCTTCGTCGAGGGCCTCGATCTCGAGCGTGTGTTCGTCGAGCGCGTGCAAGCGCAGCGCGCGCCGGCCGACTTGCAGCGGATGAAAGCGCACGCGGTCGGCGCCGGTGCGGAAGATCCACACGGGATCGGGCGCGAGCATCGACAGCGTGCTTCCCGACTGCAGCACGAGTGCGTCACAGCGCGTGCCGTCGCGCGGAACCTCGGCGGATTCCGCGGCGCTGTTCACCTTCGTGACGAGCTCGCGAAATTGCACGCCGCGCGCCAGCAACGCGAAGGCCGACAACGGCAATGCGGCGAGCGCTACGGCGATCGGCAGCAAGCGGCGCCGCCACGCGAGTCCGCGCTCGAAGGCGCGCACGGCGAGCAAGGCCAAGAACGGCGCGGCGCCGATCATCGGAACGAACAAGAGCCGATCGGAGGGCGATGCGCCGGCTTGCGGCAGCAGGGTCAGCGCTCCCCACAACGCGAAGAATGTCGCGCTCGGCAGGTCGCGCGCGACGCGTGCTGCGCTGCGCACGACGAGCGCTCCGAGCGCGAGCGCGACCGTGAACCAGGGCACGAAGAGCGCAGGGAAAAACACCGGCACGTCGACGGGGAACGGGCCGCAGGCGCTCAGCGTTCCGAGCACGGTCATCGCGCCGACGCGCGCCGCGTACTCGAACGGTGCGTGCCACGGCATGAGGTAGAAGACGCTGTGCGTTCCGTAGCCGGCGCACAGCAACGCTGCGACGTAACCGAGCGCAATGAGCGCCGCGATGCTCGCGGCCACGCGGTTTCGCTCTCGCGCGAACAAGTAGGCGACGAGCAGCAACGCCGACACGCCCGATTCCTTCGCGCCGCAGGCGAGCAGCGCGAGTGTGAGCACGCCTGCGACGCGCAGTTGCGACAACGGTCGCGGCGCGCGCAGCGCGACGAGTGCTGCAGCGACGGAGAAAACAGCCTCGAGGAGCGCGTTGCGGTTGGCGAGCCAGCCGACCGTGACCACCGAGCCGTCCTCGCACGCGAAAATCGCCAGCGCCCACAACGCAACCTGTCGCGACAGCCCGGCCGCGCGATACAGCGCGTGCAGCAGCACGAGCAGCAGCGCGTACACAGCAAGGCTCGTCGCGTGATGTCCGAGCGCAGCTCGTCCGTACACGGCCCAATCGGCAGCATGGCTCAAGCTCGCCAACGGCCGGAAAAAGCGCACCTTCCAATCGACGTCGGTCCACCACGGCAGAAAGCCCTCGGTGCGCGCGATGCTGCCCGGTTCCTGCAGCGTGCCGAAATCGAACAGGCTCCACGGACGCAAGGTCGCGGAGGCGCCGGGACCGCGCTCGAGCACGCACATCAAGCCGTGATCGTCGGCGAAAAAGCCCCAGTCGAGTGCGGGTGCGTGAAGGAGCAACGCGAGCGCGATGATCCACAGCAGCGGTCGCACGGAGTCGCGTTCGATCACGGATCGAATCTGCGGCGCAGGCGCTCGGTCGCGATCGGACAAGCGTCGTTCGGACGCGCGAACAGTTTGTGCCGCAACTTCGCGATCCCGTCGTAGACGAGATCGAGTAGCGGCGGCGGAACGACACTCGCCGCGCGCGCGAGCACGCTCCACCCGCCGCCGAGCTGAACGAGCACGTGCCTGACGGCGCGCGAACGCGCGAGCAGCGCGCCTCCTCTCGTGAGCACGACCACACTGTCGGGCAGTTGCGCGCGAACGTGCGGCGCAA
>CAYHRR010000663.1:0-2341 GCA_964358875.1 uncultured Planctomycetaceae bacterium
CGAGAAAGCTCCGCAGCCTGCGGCGAGCGGTCGCATGGACGCCGGGCTCGGTCATCTTGCGCGCGGCGCTTCGATCGCCGGTCGAGTGACGACGCAGGACGGCGCGGGCGTCCCCGACGCTGAGCTCTTCGTGTTCGACGACGGCGTCGACTACGGGAGTTTTCTCAACGCGCCCGCGCGTTCGATCGGCACGACGGACGCCGGCGGGCTCATCCAAGTTCCGGAGCGACTCGCCGGCGCGCTCCACGGCAACTGGGTCCTGTGCGCGTCGAGTTCGAAGGGCCTCGGTTGGACGCCCCTGCCGATCGTCGCGGGGCGCGAGCGCGTCGACGACCTGGCGATCGTGCTCGCTCCGGCTTTCACGCTCGAGGTCGAGGCGCGCGACGAACAAGGCCGTCCGGTCGAAGGTGTGGCCGTGCAGATCAGCCCGCGTTTCGCGCCGTTTTCGAGCCGCAACGGGTACGTGGCGAGTTCATTCGTCCCGACGCTCGCCGAGCCCGTGCGCGCGCTGTTCAGCGCGACGACGGACGGCGCCGGCCTCGTGCGTTTTCCTGCGCTGCCGCTCGTGCAGACAACTTCGGGAGCGACGGCCGGAATCCTCGGCGGTTACGACGGCTTCGATGTCGTCGGTGAGCACCCGAGCTACGCGCGCGCCGTCTTGGATCCCAAGCGCGCCGCGGAAGAGCTGCGCGCGGGCGCGACGGAGCACGTGTCGTTGACGCTCGAGTCGCTGCACCCGCTGAGCGTGTCCGGCAAGGTCGTCGACGAAGCGGGCGCGCCCGTCCGCGACGCGCTTGTCCGCAACGAACGCGGGGCGAGCACGCGCGCGGACGCCGCGGGCGCATTCACGCTCGAGGATCCGAACGGGCGCGAAAGCTCGTGGACCTTGTACGCGTCGGCGGAGGGCTTCATCGACACCGACGAGCCGGTCCACTTCGGAGAAGGATGGGCGCGCGACGGCGACACGGTGCTCGTGCTTCACCGCGCTCTTCCGATCACCGGTCTGGTTGTCGACGATCTCGGGCAACCTGTTGCGGGAGCGCGGATCTCCGGCATGCAGGACGGCGTGTTCCTTTCCGTCGGGCCCGAGGGGAAATTTGCGACGACGGATGCGGCGGGTCGTTTCGCTTTGTCGTACGCGTTCGCTGGCGAGTGGGAGTTGGAGTTGCACCCGCCCGATCCGCTCGATGCTTGGGTTCCGTTCACGCGCATGTCGACCTACGGCGGAACGCGAGACCTCCAACTCGTGCTGCGGCGCGTGCGCGGTGTGACCTCCGAAGTCGAAGTCGACATCGTCGACGCGGATACCGGCGCGCCGCTCGACGCGCTCGATCAACGCTTCGTGCCGCACGATCCGCTGACGCAGGGCGCGGTCAACGCCGGGCGCTCGGCCGGCAAAATCGTCGCGAAACGCGTGAGCGCCGGTGCGTGGCGCGTGTGGGTTCAGGTCGCCGAGCGCCCGGCCGCGTGGGTCGACATCGAGGTCAACGGCGCGCCGGTGCAAGCACGTGTGGCGGTCGGTCGCTTCGCCGGGCTGACGGGTCGAATCGCTTCGACGGAACGCTTGGGCGGGGAAGCGCGAGGCGTGATCGCGCGCCACGTCCTATCGGAAACGGAACTCGGCGGCGGCGTGTGGGACGCAGGCGCCAAGCGCTGGGCGTGGTCGGAAGTCGGCGCCGACGGCTCGTTCGCGTTCGATGCGTTGATGCCCGGAGCGTGGATCATCTCGTGGCAAGGTCACGCGGAGTTGGTGGAGGAGCGCATCGAACTACTTCAGGGCGAGACGCGCTCGGTCGTGTTGAAGCCGACGCTCGGCGTGCACGTGGTTTTCCACGGAAGTCTGCCCACCACGGACGGGCTCGTCTTCGTCAACCTGACACGCCGCGACGATTCCGATCACAAGGCCGGTGAGACCGGCGACACGAGCTCCGGCTCGTACACCGTCGACATGCTGCTGACTCCGGGACATTGGCACTACGAGATCGAGCAACGCGACCACTCGCAGGTCGGCGAGAAGTCGTACGTCGCGCAGACGGCGAAAGGCGAGATCGTGGTGACGGCGGGCGAGGCAGCGACGATCGAAGTGCCGCTGATGCTCCGCTGACGCGTGCGCTCGCCGACGTGTCGCACCGCCGCTCAGGGCACGAGCATGAAGCGCAGCGCGTCGGAAAGGCTGGTGCCCTTCGCCGCGAGCGGATCGCGGAACCAACACTGCATCGAGACCACTTGGCCGACCTGCAGCGGTTGGCCAAGCGCTGTCGGATGCGCGACGCGCCACGCGTTGAAGTCGAGCGTCAGCGAACCGTTGCACTGCTGGATCGTGCCGCTCGCCGTCTGAAGC
>CAYHRR010000664.1:0-2340 GCA_964358875.1 uncultured Planctomycetaceae bacterium
TCAACGCGGCGATCCGCTCTTCAGTTCCTTGCGCGCGACCTTGCCGCGGTCGTTCTTCGGCAGCTGCTCACGCCACTCGAACCAGCGCGGGTACTTGTACGGAGCGAGTCGCTCCTTGCAGTGCGCCTTGAGCGTCGCGGCGAGTTCGTCGCTTCCGACGTGGCCCGCACGCAGCACGACAAAAGCCAGCGGCTTCACGAGCTGCTCCTCGTCCTCGCGACCGATCACACACACTTCGGCGACTGCCGGATGCGCGAGCAGCACGTTCTCGATCTCGAGCGGCGACACGAAAATGCCGCTGACCTTGAGCAGATCGTCGTCGCGTCCCTCGTAGAAGTAGTAGCCGTCGGCGTCGCGCCGAAAGATGTCCGCCGACGTGCACCACTCCCCCTGAAACGTCGCGCGCGACTTCGCTTTGTCCGCCCAATAGCACAGTGCCGTCGAGCCGCCGCGCACGCGCAAACGTCCCGGCTCACCGTGCGCGACGGCGCGCCCGAACTCGTCGACCACGACGGCTTCGTAACCGGGCACGATGCGGCCGAGCGAGCCGGCCTTCACGTCGCCGGGATAGTTCGAAATGTAGATATGGAACATCTCCGCAGAGCCGATGCCGTCGAGGATCTCGACACCGGTGCGCGCTTTCCAATCGAGGTAGAGCTGCGTCGGCAAGGCCTCGCCGGCGGACAGCGCGAGGCGCAGGCTCGACAGATCCGCGCTCGCGATGCGCTCGCTGCGCAGCAAGTTGTTGAACATCGTCGGCACGCCGGTGAGCAGCGTCGGGCGATGCGCGGCGATTTGATCGATGAGCTCGTCGGCCGTCGCGCGGCCTGCGAAGAGCACGACGCTCGCGCCGACGCGGAACGGGAACATCAGATTCGTGCCGGTCGCGTAGCCGAAAAACAGCTTCGGCACGCTGAGGCACACGTCGCTCTCGCGATAGCCGGCGACGCGCAGGGCATAGGTCTCCGCGCTGTAAGCAAAGTCCGAATGCACGTGCACGCAGGCCTTCGGATGGCCGGTGGATCCGGAGGTGAACAACCAACCGGCGAGATCGTCCGGCCCGGTCGGTTCGAGACGCGCGAGGTCGCTGTCGGCGCTTTCGGCCGCGAGCGCGCTCTCGTACGGCGTGAACGCGCCCGCATCGGCGCCGACGACGAACACCTTCTCGCAGTGACGTGAAGCGCGCGCCGCGTCCGCGATCTGAGGCAATACGTCGCTGTGCGTGATCACGACGCGCGCCGTCGTGTAGGCGAGGTAGTACTCGTAGTCCTCGCGCTTGAGCAGCGGATTCACCATTGCGAACACACCGCCTGCGCGCAGCGTCGCAAACCACGCCTCGGCGAACTCGAAACCGTCGGGCAGCACGATCAGGACGCGCTCCTCCGGTCGCAACTGCGCTCGGCGCAGCGCCGCAGTCAGCTTGCGCACGCGTTCCACCGTTTGCGCGTACGTGCGGCGCTCGGCTCCGACGATCAGCGCGACCTTGTCCGCGCGACCCTCGCGCAAGTTGCGATCGAGGAAGTCGTCGCAGAGGTTGAACAGTTTCGGAAACGGCGCGACGGCGGCGTAAATGTCGGAAGTGCTCATGGCGTGCGCGCGACACGGTACCTGCGCGGGCGCGCGCCCGCACGAGCCGCACACGCCGCGTCACAGCCCGAGGGCGTCACTCCAAAGGCGCGCGTCGGCTTCCAATTCGAGCCCGGTGAGCTTCACCAGCGCAGCGCGTGCTCGTGCGCAGCGTGGCTCGTTCTCATCGGTCAATTCGGCGACGAGCGGCGCGAGGGCGCAACTCGAGCCCAGGGCGACGAGCGCTTCGCACGCGGCTCGCGAAACGTCTTCGTCCGCCGCGTTGACTTGGTCCGCAATCGCGGCGCTGCACTCGGAGCGAAACAGCGTGTGCGACGCGAGTTCGCGGATGGCCGCGACGACCGTACCGACATCTTCCGATTCGAGTTGCAGGGCGAGCAGCTCGCTGCGCTCTTCGCGCCAGCTCAACTCCTCGTCGCGCCACACGGTCCAGGCGTCGGCGGCGGGCCCACGGTCGGCGCCCGAAATCGCCTTCAACGCACCGTGCGCCGCACGGGCGGCGAGCGCGTCGTTCGATCCGAGGCCGTCGATGATCGCGTCGATCGCCTCGCCATCCGCGAAGGCTCCGAGCGCATCGAAGGTCGCGCGCTTGAGTTCGTCGTCGGTGCTCGAAGCCGTCCGGCGCAGGCGCTCGAGCGCGTGTTCGTCGATCGCCAGGCGACTGCCGCCGGCGCGAGCAAGCGTGCGCAAGATCTCGAGGTCGACGAGCGCGTCCTTGCCGAGCATGTCGATCACGAAACCGAGTGTCGTGCT
>CAYHRR010000665.1:0-2332 GCA_964358875.1 uncultured Planctomycetaceae bacterium
CCGAAGTCGTTGCAGCCGTAGCTCAAGGTCACCTGCGCCATCTTCAAACCGGCGGTGACGTAGCTCGTCTGGATGTTGTCGAAGTTGTCGAGGTAAATGCGCGACAAGGCCTGCATGCGCAAGTACACGGCCGGCGTTTTGCGCGCCGGATATTTGTGCTGCTCGGGCACGCCGTCGGGTTGCATCAGCCAGCACGCGAAGGCCGTGAAACCGCGGGTTTCGTCCTGCAAATCGCGCAGCCGCGTCATGTGCTCGATGCATTCGGCCGCGGTCTCGACGTGGCCGAACATCATCGTCGCCGACGAACGCAGGCCGGCTTCGTGCGCCTTGCGATGCACTTCGAGCCAGCGCTCGGTCGAGGTCTTCTTCGGCGCGATGATCTTGCGTACGCGCTCGACCAAGATCTCCGCGCCCGCGCCCGGCACGCTGCCGAGTCCGGCGGCGATCAGGTCGCGCAGCACGTGCTCGACCGGACGCTTGTCGAGCTTGGCGAGGTGATCGAGCTCCGGCGCCGACAGCGCGTGCAGATTGATCTCGGGGAAGCGCGCGCGCAGGTCCATGAACAGCTCGCACCACCAAGCGGTCTTCAGGTACGGGTGGTGCCCGCCCTGCATCAACACCTGGCGGCCGCCGAGCAGGGCGAGCTCCTCCATCTTGTGCACGATTTCGTCGCGCGCGAGCACGTAGGCGCCGTCGACATCAGGGCGGCGGTAGAAGGCGCAGAAGCCGCAGTCGGTGATGCACACGTTCGTCGGATTGAGATTGCGGTCGACGATGTAGCTGACGAAAGGCTCGGGGTGCTTCGTGCGCCGCACGTGATCGGCGAGCCGGCCGAGAGTCAGCACGTCGCCGCGCTCGTGCAAGGTCAGCGCGTCCTCGGCGCTGATGCGTCGGCCTTCGAAGACCTTGTCGGCGATCACGCGCAGTTCGCGAGCGAGCGGAGCGTGCGTCGCGTGGGACGCGAGCGGTGCGTTCCACTGCGGCGCCGGAGTGTTCGTCGCTGCCTGGGCAGGGGCGTGCATGGCGCGGAAGTATAGATCGGTCGCGTGGAGTTTCGGCGGCCGCGCGCGCGGCGAATCGACATTGCGAGGCCGAGCGCTGCGCAGCGTCGTTGGCTCGCGCGAGCGCGCTCCTTAGACTCCGCCGCCCTCTACCTGCCCACGGAGCTGCGTGCCATGGCGACTGCCGCGAATGAGTTGATGGACAAGATCGTTTCCCTCTGCAAGCGCAGGGGCTTCGTGTACCAGGCCTCCGAGATCTACGGAGGCATCGGCAACACGTACGACTACGGTCCGCTCGGCGTCGAGCTCCTGCGGCGCGTCAAGAACTCGTGGTGGAACCGCACCGTGGTCGAGCGCAACGACGTCGTCGGTCTCGACAGCGCGATCATCCAACACCCCAAGACCTGGGAAACGTCGGGCCACGTGCAGGGCTTCACCGACCCGATGGTCGACTGCAAAAAGTGCAAGGCGCGCTTTCGCGCGGACAAGCTCGACGACGCGCGCTGTCCCGAGCGGCCCTCGAAAAAGCCGACCGAATGCGGCGGCGAGTTGACCGAGGCGCGCGCCTTCAACTTGATGTTCAAGACCAACGTCGGCGCGGTCGAGTCGACGTCGTCGGTGGCCTACCTGCGCCCGGAAACCGCGCAGGGGATCTTCCTCAACTTTCAAAACGTCTTGAACAGCACGCGCATCAAGCCGCCCTTCGGCATCGCGCAGATCGGCAAGTCGTTCCGCAACGAGATCACGCCGGGCAACTTCGTGTTCCGCACGCGCGAGTTCGAGCAGGCCGAGATGGAGTTCTTCGTGCCGCCGGCGGAGAACGACAAGTGGTACGCGTACTGGAAGGCCGCGCGCTTGCAGTGGTACGTCGACCTTGGCATCGATTCGGCGAAGCTGCGCATGCGCGAGCACGACAAAGCAGAGCTCGCGCACTATTCGGTGGGCACCTGCGACGTCGAGTACGAGTACCCCTTCGGCTGGGGCGAGCTCGAAGGCATCGCCTGCCGCCCGGACTTCGATCTCAAGCGTCACAGCGCGGCCAGCGGCGTCGATCTGCGCTACTTCGATCCCGAGACCAAGGAGCGCTACTTCCCCTACGTCATCGAGCCCGCCGGCGGCATCAATCGCATCGCGCTGACCTTGTTGATCGACGCGTACAACGAAGATGTTGTCGACGGCGAAGCGCGCGTGTCGTTGCGCCTGCATCCCGAGATCGCGCCGATCACGGTCGGCGTGTTCCCGCTGGTCAAGAAGGAGGGCATGCCCGAGAAGGCGCTCGAGATCGAGAGCGAGTTGCGTCGCGCGCGACTGGCGACCTACTACGACCAGGG
>CAYHRR010000666.1:0-2311 GCA_964358875.1 uncultured Planctomycetaceae bacterium
CCGATCGCTGAACACGTGGTCGAGGGTCTGGCTCTTGAGCGCGGCGAACACGATGCTCGGCAACACGAAGAGGATCGAGGCGAACACGATCGGCATGACGCCGGCCATGTTGATCTTGAGCGGCAGGAAGTGCTTCTGACCGCCGTACACGCGGCGGCCGCGCGTCAAGCGCGCGTACTGGATCGGGATGCGGCGCGTGCCCTTGGTGATGTAGACGATCACCACGACGATCGCCGTCCACAGACCGATGAGGTACACGATCGTGTCGTAGAAATCGTCGTTGCCGAGCATCTGCACGATCGCCGGCGGAATGTCCGTGACGATGCCGGCCATGATGATCAGCGAGGCGCCGTTGCCGATGCCGTACTCCGTGATCAGCTCGCCGACCCACATGCAGAACATCGCACCGGCGGTCAGCGAAAGCATCACGATCAAGCCGAGCGACATGCTCTGGCCGATGCTGTCGTCGATCATCTCAGGGTTGGCCAGGAAGACGCCCTTGTAGACGAAGAAGGCTTGGATCAGCGCGATCGGAACCGCCGCGATGCGCGTCCATTGATTGATGCGCTTTTGACCCGAGGCGCCTTCCTTGGCGATCGCTTCGATCTTCGGGCTGACCTTGGCGAGCATCGAGAAAATGATCGACGCCGAGATGTAGGGCATGATGCCCAGCGAGAAGATCGAGGTGCGCCCGATGTCACCGCCCGAGAAGGCGTTCATCATGCCGAACCAGGACTGCGCCAAGCCCTGCGCGATGTCGCTCAGGAACTTCGGATCCATGCCCGGGATCGGCACTTGGAAGCCGAACCGGTAGGCGAACAAGAGCCCGAGCGTGACGAGGATGCGTTCCCGCGTCTCGGGGATCTTGAACAGCTGGAGGGCGCCGCCTTGGTTCTCCACTAGCCCTGCGCCTCCGCCGTATCGTCGCCGCTGCCGATCACGACGACGGTGCCGCCGGCCTTCTCGATCTTGGCCTTGGCCGTAGCGCTGAACTTGTGTGCGCGCACCGTCAGGCTCTTGGTGATTTCACCGTCGCCGAGCAGCTTGAGCAGCGGCGCCGTCTTGGACGCGAGTCCGCGTTCCAAGATCATCTCCATGTCGACGGTGGCTCCGCTGTCGAACGCGTCGAGCACGCTGACGTTGACCACGGTGTATTCGACGCGGAAGCGCGCGTTCGTGAAACCGCGCTTGGGCACGCGGCGGTAGATCGGCATCTGCCCGCCTTCGTAACCCGGACGGCGGCTCGTGCCGGAGCGCGCGCCCCAGCCCTTGTGACCGCGGCCGGAGGTCTTGCCCAAGCCGCTGCCGATGCCGCGACCAACGCGCTTGCGCTGGATGTGCTTGGTGCCCTTGTCCTGGACGCTCTTGAGGTTCATGTCGGTGTTCGGTGGGGTTCGTCGGGACGGGTCTAGACTTCGACGCCGCGCAGGGAGCGAATGGTCTCGCGCGTGCGCAAGTCGGCCAGCGCGTAGAGCGCGGCTTTGACCAGGTTGACGGGATTCGTCGAACCGTAGGACTTGGTGAGGATGTTCTTGATGCCGGCCATTTCGCACACCGCGCGCACCGAAGCGCCCGCGATGATGCCGGTGCCGGGAGCCGCCGGAATGAGGCGCACGCGCGACGCGCCGAAATTGGCTTCGACCTCGTGCGGGATCGAACCGCCTTCGGTCATCGGCACACGGATCAAGTGCTTGCGCGCATCGCGCGCCGCCTTTTCGATCGACCCGGGAACCTGCGGTCCCTTGCCGTAGCCCATGCCGACGACACCGTCGCGATTGCCGCACACCGAGAGTGCTGCGAACGAGAAGCGCCGACCGCCCTTGACGACGACGGCACAACGGTTCACGCGCACAAGGACTTCCGAGAGCGAGCTCAGCTGCTCGACCTCGCGGTAGTCCAGATAACGAATGACTTCCATCTTGGATTCCTGCTGGTTGCCGTCGGGGTTAGAGCTTGAGACCCGCTTCGCGAGCGGCGTCGGCAAGGGCCTTGATGCGGCCGTGGTAGCGCGCGGCACCGCGGTCGAACACGACCGCCGTCACGCCGGCGGCGAGCGCGCGCTTGGCGATTTCGGTGCCGACGTACTTGGCGCGGTCCGTCTTGGTCTTGCCCTTGAGTTCCGCCGCCAAGCCCTTCGTCGTCGTCGTCATGGCGCACAGCGTGCGCCCGGACGCGTCGTCGATCACTTGCGCGGCGATGTGCTTCGTCGAGCGGAAAACCGAAAGTCGCGGCAACGTCGACGTGCGTCGAATCTTGCCGCGGACATGCCACTTGCGCCCTCCCCCGCGGGCGGGGGACGAATCCGCTTTTG
>CAYHRR010000667.1:0-2309 GCA_964358875.1 uncultured Planctomycetaceae bacterium
CGCGCGTTGCGCGAATTCGCCGCTGCCGCTCCACGCGCCGGTCGCACGCCCGAGCGCGTACTCCGCAGCAAACGTCGGCAGCAGCAGGTATGGAACGAGGTACGGGTACGACATTTCCGCCGACATCGGCGGAACGAGATCGCGCTCGTTGGCCATGCTCAGCGCGCGCTTGATCACGTGGTGATCCGGCACGTAGCGGCGCGGCATGCCGTGATCGATCGGCCACACGCGCACGAACAGCGCGAGCACCACGATCAAGAGCAACGAACGGCGTGCGGTCATCGGCGCGGCCAGCGTCGTAAGTCGGAGCGAACTTGTCGAGTGCGCGCTCGTTCAACGCCGCGCGATCACGAACTCGCCGCTGCGCGAAAGAGGTCGCGGCGCGCCACGCGCTCGACGGCCTGCTAGCGGTGCGTCCGTGCTCGCGCGCCTCGAACGGTCAAGCCTCGGGGTCGACCTCGAAGCGCTTGAGGAAGTCGTCGGTCTTCTCGACGTCCTCGAGCTTGTTGATCAACAGCTCCATGGCCTCGACGAAGTTCATCTTGAGCAGCACGCGCCGCAGCGTGTGGATGCGCTTCAAACGTGTGGCCGAGTGCAGTTTCTCGTCCTTGCGCGTGCCCGAGCGCTCGATGTCGATCGCCGGAAAAATGCGCCGGTCGGCGAGCTTGCGCGACAGCACGATCTCGAGGTTGCCCGTGCCCTTGAACTCCTCGAACACCAGTTGGTCGAGCCGCGAACCGGTCTCGATCAACGTCGTGCCGAGGATCGTCAACGAACCCGCGGTCTCGGTGTTGCGCGCCGAACCGAAGAAGCCGCGCGGGCGCTCCATCGCGCGCGAATCGAGGCCGCCCGACATGGTGCGGCCGCTGCCGCCTTCCAAGTTGTTGTAGGCGCGCGCCAGGCGCGTGATCGAGTCGAGCAGCAGCACGACATCCTGGCCCAATTCGACGAGGCGCGTCGCGCGCTTCCACACCACCTCGGCAAGCGCGACGTGGTTGCGCGTGTCCTCGTCGTTGGTGCTGACGAACACCTCGCCCTTGGTCGCGCGCTTCCATTCGGTCGCTTCCTCGGGACGTTCGTCGACGAGCAACACCATCAAGTGCACGTCGGGATAACCCTCGGTGATCGCGTTGGCGAACTTGCGCATCAAGATCGTCTTGCCCGACCGCGGCGGCGCGACGATCAGACCGCGCGAGCCGCGGCCGACCGGCGAGATGATGTCGAGCACGCGCATCGACACGTCGCCGGTGATGTCTCCGGCGGCGTAGTGGAAGTCGGGATCGATGCTGACGAGCTTCTTGAAGGGCACGAGGTTCAGCACCTCGCGCGGGTCCTTGCCGTCGACGGTGTCGACCGCTTTCAGCTCGTATTTGTGCTGCTGCCCGCGCGTGCATGGTCCCGAGATCACCGAACCATCGCGCAGTTTCAGGCGCGCGATCAGGTGCTGCGGAACCCAGACGTCGTCCTTGCTGGGCAGGTATTGGGCTTCGATGCGCCGCAACAAACCCCAGCCGCCCGGCTCGAGCACGAGCATGCCGCTTTGGATCAACGGCGCGTCGCGTTCGACTTGCGCTCGTTGCCCGCCGTGCTGTGCGCGACCGTGATGGCGCGGTTGTTGGCGCTCGTAGGTTTGTGCCGGCGCGTCGTAGGTCGCGGCGCCGCCTTGTTCAGCGTTCGCCACGCCGGTCGAAGGAGCGAGCGCCGCGCCGTGCGCAGCCCCCTGCTCGTGCTCGGGAGCGCCGAAGCCCTGACCTCCGCGACCACGACGCCCGCGGCGTCGGCGCCGGCGACCGCCGCCTTGGAAACCTTCGTTCGAATTCCAGCCTTCGCCCTGGGGCGCTTGCTCAGCGTGTGCATCGCCGCTGCCGCTGCCACCGTCACCGCCGCTGCCGTGTTCCGGCCCCTCGCGGTCCTGGTCGGACTCGAAGCGCAAGCCGCCTTGCCCGGGATGGTCTTGTGCGGGAGCCTGCGCGGCATCCGTCGGCGTTCCGGCGCGCGCGGCCTCGCCATCGCGCGGCGCGACGCCACCGTCGAAGCCTCCGGGACCGCGACGCTGACGACCTCCGCGACGACCCCGACCTCGGCGATTCTCGTCGCGGCGCCAGTCCTGATCTACGCCCGCGGCGGGTGCAGCGTCCGCAGGCGACGCGGCGCGCGGCTCGTCGCCCGGACCCGGTGAACGGTTTCCTCGCTCGTCGCGCGCGAAGCGTTGTTCGTGCGCCTCGCGCCGCGGCGGAGCATCGCCACGCTGCGGCGCATCACTGCGTTGCGCCGCATCGTTGCGTTGCGACGCATTGTCGCGCTGCGCC
>CAYHRR010000668.1:0-2308 GCA_964358875.1 uncultured Planctomycetaceae bacterium
CGCACAGCAGCGCGAGCCACACCGCACGTTCTCGCGCGATCCGGCGCGCCACGAGCGTCGCGTACATCAACACGACGAACAGCGCGCTCAAAGGCGCCATCAAGAAGGCCGAGGTGAGCGCCGTCGATGCGCCGAAGCGCAGGTCGAGCCCGGCCTCTTTGACGCGCCGGAACATCGCGCGGCGCAGCGGGTACTTCGTGTCGTAGGCCGCGTCGAGCGACTCCGGATGCAACGCCAACTCCGCCTTGCTGTGCTCCTCGAGCTTGTCGAGCAGCGGATCGAACACGACGAGCGGCAGCGCCGTGATCAGCGAGCCCATCAAGTTGTTGCCGCTGTACACGTGACCGTCCGTGTGCCGGAAAAGATCCGCGTGCATGCCGTAGAAACGGTCGCACTGCCAATCGCCGCGCTCGATCAGCGCGAAGGCCGGATAGTGCTCGCGCACGACGTTCGTGGCGAAGAACGCGCTGAAAACGATCCAGCAGATCAGGAACAGCCGGACCTTCACGGAGGCGAGGATGCGCATGCGAAGTGCGGCAGGCTAACCAGCGGATGACGCGAGTGTCAGCGCTCAGCTACTGTCCACCGGCTCGGCCTTCGTGCACCATGGGCGCGGTTCGCTCGCGAGAAACCGTTCCATCCACTTGATCATCATCGCTTTCGCCGGACTGCCCGGCACGGGCAAGAGCACCTTGGCGCGCGCCGTGGCTGCGCGGCTCGACGCCGTCGTCCTCGACAAGGACCGCGTGCGCGAGGCTTTGTTCGGCGGACGCGTCGACTACTCGCGCGGCCAGAACGATCTCGCCACACGCGCGATGTTCCGCGATGTCGAAGCGCTGGCGGCCGCCGCCGTGCAGTACGCCGTGCTCGACGGTCGCACCTTCTCGAAGCGCTATCAGGTCGACGAATTGCGCGACTTGGGGCGCGATCTCGGCGCGCAGGTCGTGCTCGTCGAATGCACCTGCTCCGACGACGTCGCGCGCCGGCGCATCGAGAGCGACGCGCTCGCGGGCTCGCATCCGGCGCGCAACCGCACGCCCGATCTGCACGAGAAGCTGCGCCTCGAAGCCGAGCCGATCACCGGCGAGAAGTTGATCGTGCACACGGATGAAGAGGGGCTCGATGCGGCAGTCGAGCGCGTCGTCGAGCTGGTGCAGCGGCGCGACGTGCGCAATTCGCTCGCCACCGAGTCGTGAACTCCGGCCGCTCTCGCTGCTCGCGCGCAGCGGTGCATTTGACGCAGCGGGCGCCCTGGGCGCGGGCTCGCTGACGCCGACAGCGTGCGGTGACACCGATGCTCGAACCGTTGCTTGCGAGGTTGGAGGACGGAGCGCGAACCGCACTCGAAATCGGCTTGGCGCGAGCGGGCGAGTGCGGCGATCAGTTTTTCGGCACAGAGCATTTGTTGCTCGGCGTACTCGCGGAGCCGTCGACGCGCGTGGCGCAGACGTTGCGCTCGATCGCTTGCGATCCGGAGCTGCTGCGCGCTGAACTGCTGGCGAGCATGCGCTGCGCGCCGCCGCGCACGTCGCAAGCTCACGTGCCTTTCACGCCGAAAGTTCTCAACGTGCTCGCGGCCGCGAACGACGCGGCCCGAGAACTCGGCGCCGAACGCATCGCGGTCGAGCATCTGCTGCTTGGAATGCTCGGCGAACCGACCACGCTCGCCGGCCGCGCGCTTGCTGCATGCAACGTCGAGCGCGAGAAGGTGCTCGCCGCGTTGCGTGCGCGTCGTTGACGCGGGCACACGCGGTCGCTGCGACTTCGCGCGCTCGTGGTGGACCATTGCCGCGGACGGCGCGAGCTGCGTAACGTGAACTCGCGTGGGCATGTTCGCGACGGGGTCAGCGTGGGTCTGGGGCGCGGCGGCTTGCGTCGCAGTGCTGCTATTCGTCGCGCGGCTCGGCGGCTGGTTGCGCGCCGGAGCGTGGTTCGCGCTCGCCGTCGTCGGCGAGGTCGCCGCACTGCGTCTGTACGAGGCCGGGCCGAACGTCGGTTACCACCACTACAGAGTCGGCCCGGGCGCCGGCGTTTTCGCCGCACTGCTCGTGGCGCAATCCGCGTTTGTCGCCCTGGGATTGCGCGGTTGCTGGGGCGAGTTGCGCGGCGGTGTCGCGAAGCACCTGAGCGCGGGACGCGCGGTGTTCGTGTTGCTCGCGATGCTGCTCGCGGCGACGAAGCCGACACATCCCGCCACGCGCTCGGCCGTCGAGTTCGTGTTCGCGTGGACCCTGCAACTGGTGGCGCTCGGCAATCTCACCGTCGCCGTCGTCGCGCTACCGGTGCAGGCGCTCTCGGCTTTCGACCG
>CAYHRR010000669.1:0-2300 GCA_964358875.1 uncultured Planctomycetaceae bacterium
TCCAGCAGCTCGTGATCTCACCCGACATGACGAAGTGGGCGGAAACGCGCGCCGGTCTCACCAACGACCTCGCACTGACGCGCGATGGTGCGTGGGGCGTGGTCAACGCCGCCAATCACATCTTTGTGATCAACCTCGCTGCGACGTCGCCTGGGACGATGATCCATCAGAAGTTCGACATCGGCGAGTACGACTACAGCATCCCGGGATCGCCGGTCGTCTGGAACCGTCCGTGCACGCCGAACCACGCTGTCGACTCCGTCGTGGTGACCAACGACCGCGCCGTCGTCACGACCGCGCGCTACAACCCCTCGGTCACCGGAGACACGACCTGGGTCTACATCGTCGACCTGAGTGCTTCGCCGATGCAGATCGTATTGCAGCACGAGTTGGTGCCATCCGGAGCCATCCCCGATGGCGACTTGCCGCACGATGTAGCGATCACGAGTGACCTGAACGGCGTCGGGCAGATCGCAGTCGTCACGACCACGCGCATGGTCGCGGCGTTCGATCTCGTCAACAACGTGTTCTTGAACTCGACGTTCGACGCGCGAGATCGGCGCTCCTACCAGAAGCAGGTCGACTCGGTCGAGTTGACGGAGAAGCACGCGGTGGTGATCGCGGATCACATCGCGACCACAGGCGTGCAACACTGGACGGTGCAGGTGTTCGGCTTGAGCCGAGTGACCGGGTTGGGGACGCCCACCTCCTACAAGGCGGCCAACGCCGGGACCGATTAGAGCCATGCACACGATCTGGCCATCGACAAGGACTTCGACAGGGCGCTCGTGCGGACCTCGTTCGAGAACGTGGTCGTGACGAGCTTGATAGCTCCGCCGCTGACGGCGACGATCATTCCATCGTCGACTCCGACATCACCGATCCCCTCTGACGCGTACGCGTACGAGGGGTTCAAGAGCCAGACGCAGAAGGACGTGTTCAGTTCTGACTCGGTGGCAATCGCGCGGCCGTTGACGGGCGGCGGCTTGTTGGCCGCGACGATCGGAGGGAGGCAGGACACGTTGACGGGTCTCTACCACGGCTACGTCGACGTCATTGATCTCGGAGCTACACCTCCGTTCTTGATCAAGCAGACTCGAATCGATTCCAACCCGATGGCAGAGTATGGCTGCGTTCCGCTCGACCTCGGCGTATCGCACGACCAAACGGAAGTCGTCGTCCGCAGTGCGGATCCGTACGTCGACGCGCCCCTCGCGATAGGCGCCGACTTGGTTCGCATCCATCTGTCTGCGGCGACCGGCTTCGTTGCCCAGTACGGCGGTCAGGGCTACTGCATGGGCCAAGACTCGTTGGCGATCCAGACGACGGGCGACATCAACACCACGAAGCGCATGATGAGCATCTCGCAGGATCCGACGCCGAGCGTGGACCTGGGTTACGTGCACATCGCGCGTTAGCGGTAGATTTGTATGCGGCCGTCGGGAACCGACAACCCCGACGGCCGCTCGATTCAAACGACTCGCCAGGAGATAGCGCCATGCCGCATGCCTTTGCTTACATCCCAAACTGTGCGCGCGTTTGCTTTCAGTGCGTGATTTTCGCCGTCGCAGTCGCGCGCGCCGAGGCCCAGTCCACATGTTCGCACGCGCCCATCGCTGACCTATTCCCGTCCGATGGCGTTGCCAACGATCATGTGGGAATCAAGTCGGCGATGAACGCTTCGGGTGATCGCGTGATTCTCGGATCGACGGGCCATGGTCACGCCAACATTCCGTCCGGCGCTGCGTGGGTGATCTCCAATCCAGGAGCGGCCAACCAGTCCGAGTTCGAGCTGTATCCGATTGGTGCGGCTGCCCAGATGGCCTTTGGTTGGTCGATCAAGACCAATGCCAACGGCGATGTCGTCGTCATTGGCGCACCAGGAACAAGCTCGTCGCCGCTCAAGCCGCGCGTCTACGTCTACCGCTTCAACGGCACGTCTTGGATCGAAGAGTGGTACGTGGCCAGCACGACGCGGGACCAGCGCGGATTTTCCGTGGC
Source organism: uncultured Planctomycetaceae bacterium (assembly GCA_964358875.1). GTDB lineage: Bacteria > Planctomycetota > UBA1135 > UBA1135 > CAYHRR01. Next base: position 2,002 of record CAYHRR010000669.1, read on the forward strand.
GATCAACGCGTCCGGCGATCTGATCGCAGCCGGAGCTCCATTTCACTCTGGAGGGACCCAATTCACCGATCACATCGGCGGCGTGTACGTGTATCGGCATCAATCAACCGGTTGGGTGCAAGAGGCACTGTTGCTGCCGGCGCAAGCGATGGGCAACGAGTATAACGGCAACGAGATAGCGATGTCGGCCGACGGCAGCTTGATTGCTATGCGCTCGTTTGCCGGCGCAGCACCGCTTTCGAATGGCGCCGTGTATCTGTTCCAGCGTGTCGGCAACACATGGACAGAAGTCGCGCGGC
>CAYHRR010000670.1:0-2281 GCA_964358875.1 uncultured Planctomycetaceae bacterium
CAGGATGCGATCGTCGACCAAACATCCGATTCTGTCGCTGGCGCGCGTTTCCCCCTTCAACAATCCGACGAGCGCGCGCTGGATCTCGTCCTTGAGCTCGCTGCCGTACAAGTCTTGCAGCTGCGGAAGGCGGTCGATGCCGATCAACAGCATCACGATCGGGTACTTGTAACGCTGCGCGCGGTCGAACTCGACGCGCATCAAGTGCTGGATCTGCGTCGGCGTGAACAGGTCCTTGCCCGAGCCTTTGAAGGGTGCGCTCTGGAAGAGGGTCATCGCCGGTGGACTCGTAGCTGTGGTTCGACGCGCTGGCGCTCGAAAGCGCGAGCAGGTTAGCGGCGGGCTACGGCGAAGTCATGCCTACGACGCGCCCTTGGAGCGGGCGGAATCATCGGCGCTGCGAACGCGCGCGCTTGAGGCGCGGAACGACGTTCGAGCAGCATGCGCCGGGCGCACGGAAAGCGCTGCACGCGCGCCACCTGGCGATGTCGAGCGGAACGCGCAAACGCTCGCGGTCGCCGCTGTTCGCGGTCGCGCTCACCGCTGCGCGTGCTCAGCCCGTCGCCAAGGCGTCCGCGTCGCGCGCGGCGGCCACGACTTTCTCGAAGTCGGGGCGCGCGATGCCGAGCAAACGCTCGGCGCGCGCGCCCAGCTTCCCGACGGCGTCTTCAAAGGTCGAGCTTCCGGCGCGATAGGCGATCTGGTCGGCGATGGCGATCACTCCGACGTGCGGGTGCGCGACGATCGCGGCCGTAGGACCGTGGTGGAACTCGATCGCGTTCGCGATTTTCTCGGGCAACTGCCACTGCTGCGCGAGCAGCGCGCCGACGTCGCCGTGCGTGAAGCCGAGCAGCTTTTCTTCCGCCACGTGCAGCGTCTCGCCGGTGCGCCGAGCGTGTCGCACACACTCGAGGTACTCGTCGGTCAGGCCCTCGAGCATGATCACCTTGCCGACGTCGTGGAGCAGTCCACAGGCGTAGAAATCGTCGGGAATCAGGCCGGTTCTGCGGTAGCAGTGTTCGGCCAGTCGCTGCGCCGTTTGCGCTGTCAGCGTCAGGTGCTTCCACAAATCGTCGAGGTCGAAATCGGCCACCGAGCGCAGGTGCTCGTAGCGCTGCAAGATCGAGACTTGCATCGCGACGTTGCGCAGCGCGCGCGAGCCGATCACCGTCGCGGCCTGCTCCGGTGACGTCACTTGCTCGCGCAATCCGTAGTAGCCGCTGTTGGCGAGGCGCAAGACGCGCGCGGTGATCGCCGGATCCTGGGCGGCGAGCTTGCCCATCTCCTGCAAGCCCACGGAGGGATCGTCGATCATGGCGTTGATGCGCATGACGACGTCCGGTAGTGACGGCAGGTTGATCCTGTCGCCGAAAACCTGAAGGGCCTCTTTCTTGCCCATGGGTTCGCGCCTATCGGTCGCGTCCGGCTCGGGGATTGAGGTCGCCCGACTTTTCAGCCGCGCATCAGTCGTAGCGCAGCCAGCGCCACAACTCGATCGGCGTCGGTGCCTTGCCGGTCATCAACAGTCCGACGCGGAAGATCTTCGACGAGGCCCACACCATGGCGAAAACGCCCGCGAAGCCCGTGATCGTCGTCGCGAGGATCTGCCAAGTCGCGACGGACTCGACGGCGGTGACGCGCAGGATCATCGTGAAGGGCGTGGCCGGCGGGAAGAAGCTGAGCGCCGTCGCGAAGGTGCTGTTGGGATGGTCGATGATGAAGAACCAACCGAAGAACGGGAGCATGAAGATGAGCTGTGCGGGGCCCATCAAGGTCTGCGCTTCGCGCAGCTCGTTCACCGCGCTCCCGATCGCGGCCATCGTGCTCGCGATCATCGCGTAGGCCATCACGAAGTACAGCAACAGGAAGGCGAGCTTCGAGGGCGGTACGAGATGCGACAGGCCGAATTCCGCCGCTGCGCTCAAGCCGGCGCCGCCGTACAGCGCGATCATCACCATGCCGACCGCGCACTGGCCGAGGATCTTGCCGCTGAGCAGTTCGAGCGGACTGACGGCCGACAGCAGCACTTCGATGACCTTGTTCGACTTCTCTTCGATGGTCGAGGTCAGCAGGTAGCTGCCGGTCATCATCGTGCTCATGAAGAGCAGCATCATGAAACCGAGCGGAACGAAGATCTTCGCGATCTGGTTGTCGACGGCCTCACCGCCTTCGGACGTCACGGTGATCGTTCCGATCGTGGGCTCGCTCAGGACCAGCCGCGCGCGTTCGTAGTCGATGCCGTTCACGGCGGCGCGCACTTTGACGACGGCGAGTTGCACGG
>CAYHRR010000671.1:0-2277 GCA_964358875.1 uncultured Planctomycetaceae bacterium
CCGGTAGCAATCGCCAGTCGCGATAGTTCGACGCGACGCCACTCACCGACGTCAGGTACTCGCCGACGAACGCGGGGTCGTAGGCCTGCGGGGTCGTGCTTGAGGATCCGTCCCACAAAACGACTTTTGGCAGAGGTAGCGGCGCAGCCGCGCAAGGCGATCCCGTTGGAGTCGAGGTACAGTCGTAGAGGGAGCCCATCGTGTACGTCGTTTGGAAAATGGACACCGTGATGGGGCCGACGACGACGGGCTGAACTGGGGTCGAGCTGAATGTCTGGTTTTGACCTCCGACCCTCGAAGGCGTGAATGCATTGGTGTCGCGCGGAACAGCGATATTGTCACTCGCGCGCGTGTCAGGAAGATCGATTCCAAGCATCGCCATGTGGCCCGTGTTAGCCGCTTGCTGGCCGGGCCACGTGCGAAACAGGTTGTTGATCACATTAGGTCGGCCGACACCCCGAAGCTGTTGGTTCAGATCCCGAACTCCGCCCGGCAGAACCAGCCCCGGGTTTGGATCCGTCACGTCCACGACAGCCACAGCATCGCTTCGCGCGATGTTCAACCAACCACCGTTGGACGCACCAAGTTGCCATTCAGCCATGACGAACGTGTTCGATGCGACCAGCACCTCTTGATCGAAGTAGCCTGAGAATCCATTACTTGAGTGCCACAGCTTGACCATCAGCACCGCAAAGGTCGGACCGGCGACCGTGTACGTCATGGTCGGCGGCGCGCCGTCGGTCTGTTCCGACGCGGTCCAGTTGTGGCGCATGTCGAACACGCAGTTGGTGATTCGCGCGTTGAGCGGAAAGTCGAAAAAATACGAACCGTTTGGGTACGGAGGCTGAATGAGAATCTGAACATCGCCGCCCTGAAAAGTGAATCCATCGATCATCTCGGCTGTCTCGTCGAGCCCAACCCAAGGCGTTAGATCACCCGGGCCATTAGGCGGCACAAACTGAGTCGGGTTTCCCGGCAGTCCTCGCGTCGTCCTACTGAACCGCGACGAGTCGCGAAACGCGATCAGGACCTCCTTCGCTTGCGGCATCGGGCTCGTTGGGGTCGGCCAGAACGTCGGAAACAAGTTGGAGCCGGCACTACCTCCGCGGATCACGCACTCACGAGCGCCTGTTCCCTGCAGGTGGACACGGTCCTGCATCCAGATGGGAAAAACGTCGCCGCTGCTGTACATGCCGTGCGAGCCGTACAAGCCCGGCATCGCATAGACGATCCCTTCAGTCTTGGTGGGCGGCGTCGGACACGACTTGCGCAGATAAGTACTCATCCAGTCGATCGCGAATTGGAGCGTCTTCGCCGGCATGCTCGGATCGTTGATGTAGGCGTCGCTGGTCTGCGTGGGATCGTCGTTGCCGTCGGTTGGGTTCACCCAGATGCGAACAATGTCGCACGCCTGTGCGCTGGCGACGCGTGCACTACACGCGAGGAGGACGATCAGCAGCGAGCAGCGAGCAGCGAGCAGCGAGCAGCGAGCAGCGCAGTGGTCCGATTCATGTTCTCACTCCCATTCCCGGTTGTTTGTTGGGCCCAACCGATTTCCGATTGGATGCGATCCCAGCGACGGTCACGACACTACCTCCACAATCGCGTGCGCGCTACGCACGACGTTGGGAATCTCGACGCTGCGCCGACAGCCGCCGTCGCTCACCTCACGAACCGGCCCGCGACTGACTGCGACCCGCACGATCTTGCGTACTGCGGTTCACGGCAGCACGTCGAAGCCCACCGGCGCGAGCGCGGTGCTGCCCGACGTGCGGAACACGACTGCCGACCAATCGACGTGCGAGCCGACGAGCGAGACGAGCATCGCTGCGGTCGGAACGAAGCGCGCTTCGGCTCGGCCCGTGCGGTCGAGGCGCGCATAGGTGCCGGGCAGCGACGCCGAGTTCGCGTTCGAATACGTGAACGTCAGCAAGCTGCTCATGTTCAGCGGCAACTGCGTGCCCGCGAATGGAAGTCCCGGCGCGGTGCCGGCAGTGCTCGCGAGCATCAGCACCGGTTTGCCCGGCGAATTGCGCACGTTGACGACGATCGGCACCGCGTCGAGCGCCGCGGCCGACACGCTGTCGCGTCCCAAGTGCAGCGGCGCAAGCGGATCGACGCGCACAACGAAATCGGGATACAGCCGCACCGCGCCCGACGCATCGCTGACGACGACGCGCCACGCGTCGCTTCCCGCGCCCAAACCCGCCGTCACGTCGAATCGATAGGTCCCGTCGGCGTTGTCCGTCACCGCACTCGCGCTCGTCACTGCGCTCG
>CAYHRR010000672.1:0-2273 GCA_964358875.1 uncultured Planctomycetaceae bacterium
GGCGGAGTGTTCTGCGATTTGTTCGGCGGCCGCCGGCGCAGCGGTCCGCAGCCCGGGCGCGATCTGAAGATCGTGCTCGAGCTGACCCTCGAAGAAATCGATCAAGGCGTCGAGCGCACGGTGGTGCTCAAGCGTCAGGACCACTGCGGTGCGTGCAAGGGCAGCGGTGCGAAGCCCGGTACGTCGCGCACGACGTGCACGACCTGCGCGGGCCGCGGGCAAGTGCATCGCAGCCAGGGTTTCTTCGCGATGGTGACCGCCTGTCCACGCTGCGCAGGTGCCGGCGAGATGGTCGAGTCGCCGTGCACGACCTGTCGCGGAGCCGGCAAGGAGGCCGCGCGTGCCGAGATCAAGATCCCCGTGCCGGCCGGCATCGAGGAAGGTGTGCGTCTGCGCGTGAGCGGCGAAGGTGATGCGGGCGATCCGGCCGCACCGCGCGGCGACCTGTACTGCGTCGTGCACGAGCTCGAGCACAAGATCTTCCAACGCAGCGGCGCCGACGTGATCACCGAGATCCCGGTGGCCTTCGCGCAGATGACGCTCGGCGATACGGTCGAAATTCCGACGCTGCGCGGTCGCGCCGAGATGGTGATCCCCTCGGGCACACAGAGCGGCAAGGTGTTCCGCATGCGCGGCCAAGGCCTGCCCGTACTCGACGGACGCGGACGCGGCGACCAACTCGTGCGCGTCTTCGTCGAAGTGCCGAAGAAACTCTCCGACCGCCAGAAGGAACTGCTGCGCGAATTCCAGGAGCTCGACAAGAAGAACTCCGGCCACAAGTCGTTCTTCGAGAAGATTGTGAGCTACTTCAATTGAGGTGCATGCGATGAGCCCCGACACCGACGCCGATCCGCAGTCCGACACGAATGCCGCCGCAACGTCCGAGACCGGCGCGCTGAAAGCCGAGCGCGACGAACTGCTCGCCCAGCTCCAGCGCGCGCGCGCCGACTACCAGAACCTGCGCAAACGCACGCAGCTCGACATCGACAATGCCCTGCGCCGCGCGCTCGAACCGCTGCTGCAGAGCTTGCTGCTCGTCGTCGACAACCTCGATTCCGCGCTCGCCACGCCGGGCAGCGGCGATGATGCGCGCGCCATCGCGCACGGCGTGGAGATGACCCGCAAGCAGTTCTTGCACGCGCTCGCACAAGAAGCGGTGGTGCCGATCACGGACACGCTCGAGTTCGACCCGAGGCTGCACGAAGCCGTTTCGATGCACGAGACCACCGAGCAGGCTGCCGGATCGATCGTGCGCGTGCTGCGCCGCGGTTGGACCTGGCGCACGCAGGTCCTGCGCCCTGCACATGTCCAGGTCGCCGTTGCACCCACACCTCCGAGCGCATGAAGGCGCGACGCTGAACCATGCCGACCTACGAATACGTGTGCAGCGCCTGCGCCCATCACGTCGAGTACTTCCAACCGATGTCGGAAGCACCGAAGAAGAAGTGCCCGGAGTGCAAGAAGTCGAAACTCGTGCGGCAGATCGGTGCCGGCGCCGGGATCCTGTTCAAGGGTTCGGGCTTCTACCAGACCGACTACCGCTCCGACTCCTACAAGAAGGCGCAGTCGGCCGACAAGCCCGCTGCGGATTGCGGCGGAGATGCGAAGAGCTGCGCGGCGAACGGCGGTCCCTGTGCTGATAGCGCGAGCGCCAGCACTGCGAGCGCCAAGGACAAGAGCGCTACCGACACCGGAGCCAGGGGCGGCGACAGCTCGAGCGGCAAAGACACGAAACAACCCGGGCGCGAGTCCAAGAAGAAGTCGAAGTGAGGCGCCGCGCGCGCGCACCGTCGCAACGCATCTGAATCCGATCGCGCGTTCCGCGGAGCGCGCCGCTCAGGCGCTGAGGAACAGCTCGTCGACCAGGCGCCCGATCGCGTCGCTCTTGTTGTCGCCGATGACGCGATCGGCGACGGCCAACGCTTCCGGGAAGGCGTTGGCAACGGCGACGCCGAGGCCGGCCGCGTTCATCATCGGCACGTCGTTGCCCGCATCTCCCACCGCGACGACGCGCTCGGCAGCGATGCCGTAAAGCTCCTCGAGCACGCGCAACGCCTCGCCCTTGCCCTTGCACGGCGGATGGATGTCGCACACGAGCAAGCGGCTCTCGCGGTGGTGCGGCAAGCAAGCCAACGGGAAGTGCGTGATGTAGACCGGCTGCGCGAGCGCCGCCTCGAACTCGTCGGCGAATTCCTGCGAGGTCGCGTGGCGCTCGGAGAACAAGGTCACGCGCAATGCGCGCTGCTTGAGCATCCGCGCGCGCTCGACGTACT
>CAYHRR010000673.1:0-2271 GCA_964358875.1 uncultured Planctomycetaceae bacterium
CTGCGACGACGCCGTCGTCCGCGACTGCGGTCGAATAGTTGACGGAGGAGCCTGGCTCCGTACTCGTTACTCGAGCGTGAACTGCAGCGCGTTCGAGAAGCCGAAGGACGGCGTGCTGCCGCCGTCGCGCATCCACCATTGCGCCCACACGGTCGTGCCCGCGACGAGCGCGGGGTCGGCGCCCGAGGCGACGTAGGCGTTGAAGTCGATCACGAAACCGCCGCTGCAGTCGTAGGCCGGCAGGAACTCGCCGAAGGAATTCTGCGTGCCCGCGCGCTGCACCGGATTGGCGATGCACTTGGTGCCGCCCTTGAACGGAATCGCCGCAGCGCCGACCAGGCTGTAGTTGAGGAAGCCGAGCTGGTTGTTGAGCGCGTTCGAGCAGGTCACATAGAAGCCCTCGGGGTCGAGCGTGCTCGGCGCACCGCTGAAGCCGATCTGCGGCGTGCAACCCATGCTGTTGAGCTTGCCCGTGCAGTACGTCACCGGCGCGGTCGTGCCCCAGAACGCTTCGGCCATCACCGCCGGCGTCGCCATGCCGGTCGCGAGCCACGCTTCGAACAAGTCGTCGCCCGTCGTGCCGAGGAAGGTGCTCGTGCCGCTGTTGGCGAGCTTGAGGAACTGGATGTATTCCCAGCTGGTCGGCTGGTACATCAGCTTTACTTCCGCGCTGGCCGCGCCGAGCGGCGGATTGAGCACGACATCGTCCCAGTTGTCGTAGACGCCGCCCGAACTCGGATTGCCGTACTGCGTCGCCGGCGCGGGTTGCGCGTTGCGCTCGAAGGCCTGATCGCGATCCATCTTGTAGGTCGGGATGCGGTTGTCGTGCGCCACCGTGTTGTTGAGCACGAAGTGGAACGAGACCTTCGACGTGCCCGGCGTCTGCGCGGCGACTTGGCCGAGCGTGGTGACGACCGCGCCGTTGTTGCGGTCGTACTCGACCGGCATCGCAGCGGGGCTGCCGAGCGAAATCAGGTCCGCAGCCCAGTCCTGCGTGAGACCCATTTCGGCCTGGTAGATCTTCGTGTTCGTGCCGTTGAGATCGAGCAGCGATTCGACGACGTAGGGCGTGCCGCCGACCGTGACGTTCATCGGGCCGTACTCGCCGTCGACGCGCAGCACCGCGCCGGCGCTGTCCTTCCACTCGATGTTGAGCCACATACGGCGGCCCTCGCCGTAACCGGAGATCAGCTTGTGGCCGGTGAGGTTGGTCACGCGCACCGTGTTGCCGGTGACCGACAGCGCCGCCGCGTCTTCGAGGTGATCGAGCGCGCGCAGCTTGCCCGCTTGCATGCCGGCGATCTGGTAAACGCTCAGACCGTTGCCGCCGACCAGGCGACCTTGCGCTTCGAGGTACAGGATCGCGTCGGGCGCCCAGTAGTTCGCGCCGGTCATGTCGTGCAGCGGCAGGTCCGTGCGCGTCGGCGTGAACAGCAGACTGCAGCCCTCGCCGGTGACCGGCGGGATGTGGCAGGTCTGGCAAGTGAAGTTGCGCTGCGCACCGTCGACGTAATCACCGTTGGCGCCGGCGGCCAGGGCTTGGTTGTAGGCCTCGAGCATCGCGCCCTTGCGCTGCGTCACCGGCAGGCGCCGGAAGTTGAGCACCTGCATCGTGTCGAGCGGCGACGCGATGTGCTCGCTGAACGTGCGTTCGATGATGCCGTACTTGTGCGGCGTGTTCTTCATCCCGGCCTTGGCCGTCAACGGTCCGCCGAGCGTGCCGTCGAATTCTCCCGGCGCGAGCGGCGTGTAGGCGCCGTTGTTCGCGGCGAGGTCGCCCGTCACCGGATTCGAAACGTCGTGGCACGTGCCGCAGATGTTCGAGGTGCGGTGGAGCTGCGACTGCATGTACGGGTGGAAGGCGTTGGTGACCGCATAGGGCCCGAGCTTCTCGAGCCCGCCCCACAGCACCGCTTCGCCGTTGCCGCGGTAGGCGGTCGGATTCGCGCCGCCGCTGTTGGCGACGAACGGCGCGTACTGCTCGCCCAAATGCTCACTGTTGTCGGGATTGACGAGGTGGTGGCACATGTCGCAGGTCACGCCGTCGAAGTCGTCGCCGACGAGGGCCGAGCCGTCGGTCGGCGTCGAGCGTCCGTCGTACCAGCCCAGTGGCGCGTGGCAGCGCAAGCACAGGTCGCCGGAGCCGTCGAAGTCCTGCTCGGCCACGGCCATCGCGGCCCAGAACAGCGGGTCGCGCCCGGCCTGCGCCATCATGCTGCCCGCCCAATTTTGGAAGGGCTCGACGGCCGGGTCGTACTGACCGTGGCACAT
>CAYHRR010000674.1:0-1080 GCA_964358875.1 uncultured Planctomycetaceae bacterium
TGCTCGCGCTCGGCGATTCGTTCACTTGGGGCGCAGGCGTCGACTACGGCGAGCGCTGGACCGAGCACCTCGAGCGCACGTCGACCGAACTCGAAGTGCTCAACCTCGGCGTCAACGCGTTTGGCTGCGACCAGGAACTGCGACTGCTCGAAACGCGCGGGCTGGAGTTTGCGCCGCACGTGGTCGTGGTGCAGGTGTTCCTCGGCAACGACTTCGACGACATCCGCTACGCGCGCCACTTCGATTGGCCGAAGCCGCACTACGAATGGAGCGGCGAGGAGCTGCAGCTCGTGCCGCCGGAGTTGTCATGGGACGTGCGCATGCGCGAGTCGAGCTATCTCGGCGAGGGCCTATTTCGCGTCGTAGGTCGCGCGCTCGAGCGCAACGTGCGCGCGACGCAGCTCGAGGCGACGGACACCGTGCCGTTGCTCGCGGCAATCCTCACGCGCATGGAACTCGTCGCGCGCGATGCCGGCGCGCCGCTGCTCGTGGTGTTCGCGTATCCCTTCGAGCGCGGCGCCGATCCGCCGGTGGAGCGCGAGCGGCGACTCGCCGAGTTGTTGAGCGCGGCGCGCGTGCCGGTGCTCGATCTACGCGGCGTCTTCGCCGAACACACAGCTCGCGGTGCAGCGCTGTACGTCGCCGACGGTCACTGGAATTCCGCCGGCCACTTGCTCACCGCGAGCGAGATCGCGCGCGAACTGTCAGCGCGCGACTGGCTGCGCTGACGGACGGCGGCGCGAATGGCCGATTGAGAACGCCGCGCGGTCTGCGACTCACCCGTCGTAGTAAGTCCAGTCGCCGAAGCTCGGATGCAGCGTTCGCTCACGACGGAGACGCGAAAACGAGCGCCATCGCTCCGAGTCTCAACAGGCCGAGGCTCACCGTCGCGCCTACTCGCTCCGCAGCATCGGCACATCGACACCGCGCTCATCGGCGCATTGCACGGCTTCGTCGTAGCCGGCGTCGACGTGACGCAGGACTCCCATCGCGGGATCGTTGGTGAGCACGCGTTCGATCGACAGCGCCGCTTCGGGCGTTCCGTCGGCGACCGTGACTTGTCCCGCGTGCAGCGAATAG
>CAYHRR010000674.1:1090-2265 GCA_964358875.1 uncultured Planctomycetaceae bacterium
CGTGGTGAAAGCTGACCCACGACGCGCCGCTCGCGATGTTGACCATGCAATTGAGCAGCGGCCAATCGGCGACGGCATCGGTGCCGTCCTTCATCGCCTCCGTCTCGCGATTCGGCGACGCGACCGAGCCGCAGTCGAGATGATCGCGGCCGATCACGATCGGTGCTGAGATCGCGCCGCTGCGCACGGCCTCGTTGAAGGCGAGCCCGGCCTTCGCGCGCTCGCCGTAGCCGAGCCAGCAAATGCGCGCGGGCAAGCCTTGGAACTTCACGCGCTCGCCGGCGAGTTTGATCCAACGCGCGAGCGACTTCTTCTCGGGGAACAGCTCGAGGATGATGCGATCGGTCGTCGCGATGTCCTTGGGATCGCCCGAGAGCGCGACCCAACGGAACGGCCCGAGTCCTTCGCAAAACAGCGGGCGGATGTACTTCGGCACGAAACCCTCGAAGTCGAACGCGTTGGCGAGTCCCGCCTCCTTCGCGTGGCCGCGCAGGTTGTTGCCGTAGTCGAAAGTGTCCGCGCCGCGTTGCTGCAATTCGATCATCAGCTTGCAGTGCTCGACCATCGTGCGGAACGACTCACGCTGGTAGGCCGCGGCGTCGCGCCCGCGCAGCGCGAGTGCCGCTGCGTAGCTCATTTGATTGGGGACATATCCACCGAGCGGATCGTGCGCGCTCGTTTGGTCCGTGAGAATGTCGGGCACCACGCCGCGCGCGATCAAGCGCTCGAGCAACTCGGTCGCGTTGCACAGCACGCCGATCGACTTCGCAACACCGTCCTGCTTCCACGCGAGCGCCTGATCGATCGCCGCATCGACGCCGTCGACGCGTACGTCGAGATAGCGCGTATCGAGCCGTTTTTGGATGCGCGTCGCGTCGACCTCGGCGACGAGTGCTGTCGCTTCGTTCATCGTCGCGGCGAGCGGTTGCGCGCCGCCCATGCCGCCGAGTCCCGCCGTGACGACGAGTCGGCGCTTCAAGGTGCCGCCGAACAACTTGTTCGCCGCCGCCGCGAAGGTCTCGTAGGTGCCCTGCAGAATCCCCTGCGTGCCGATGTAGATCCACGAGCCGGCCGTCATCTGGCCGTACATCATCTTGTTTTCGGCCTCGAGCTTGCGGAAGTGCTCCCACGTCGCCCACTTGCCGACGAGGTTCGAGTTCGCGATCAACACACGC
>CAYHRR010000675.1:0-2263 GCA_964358875.1 uncultured Planctomycetaceae bacterium
ACGACTCGAGCGTGCATCCTGTGCGCCATCCGGTTTACGGCGTGCCGGGTTTCGAGCCGGGCATTTCGATCGTGAGCACGACGCGCGGCGAAGTCGTCGAGTTCCCCGTGTCGACCTATCCCTTCGCGGGCCGCAATTGGCCCTTCGGCGGCGGCGGCTATTTCCGTCTGCTGCCCGGAGCCGTGACGCGCGCCGCGCTCGGAAGTCTCGAGCGCCGCGGCCGCGCCGGTTCGTTCTACCTGCACCCCTGGGAATTCGATCCCGAGCAGCCGCGCTGTCCGGCCTCGTTGACCCAGCGCTTTCGCCACTACGTCAATCTCGAGCGCACCTTGCCGCGCCTCGAACGATTGCTCGAGCGCTTTCGCTTCGGCACGCTCGAGCAAGTGCTCGCGGCGGAAGGCTACGCGGAGCGTTTGAAGCGCGAGTGATGCGCGCCGCCGCGGCTCACAAGCCGAGGTAGCGACTCATGCTCGCCATCGCGACGAGCACGCTGCGGCGCAAGGGGTCCGTGACCAGCGGCGCGACTTCCTTGAGGACGTTCGATGCGGTGATGCGGTCGGCCGGCTCCGCGCGTCGGCACAGGGCCAAGCCGTAGAGCGAGCCGATCTCGACGAATTCCTCGGGCCGCAATTCAGCGTCGCGTGTTTCCCACAGTCCTTGCAGGAGCGTCAGTCCCTCCGGCAAGCGGGCGCGTTCGGCATGGACGAGTGCGCGCGCCAGAGCGAGCGCCAAGGGGCGTTCGTCCGGCGTCGTGCCGCTGACGCGCGCAGCTTCCGCCACTTGCGCGCGGACGCGCTCGATGTCGTCGCCGCGCTGCGAATACAGGCGTGCGAGCAAACGCGCCGTGTCCGGATCGGGCAGCATGCGCGATGCGGTTTGAGCGGCTTCGATCGCTTCATCGAACTTGCCGATCCGCTGCGCGACCTCGGCCAGCTTGCGCCACAGCTCCACCGATGCGGGTGAGAGCGTCAACTCGGCGCGCACGTGCTCGTAGGCTTGGGCCGTGTCGATCGACGAGAGGAAATCGGCCCAAGCGACCGCAGAGCCGTCTCGCAAGTCGTCCAAGGCCACACCGGCGGTGCGGCGTCGGAACTCCTGCAAGAGATTGAGCGCCGCACCCGTCTCGAGGCGGCTGCCGCGTGCTCGTGCCGGAAGCAGGCGTCGCGCAATCGCCAAGGTGAGCGCCGGATCGTCGGGCAAGCGTGCCGACAGCGCGTCGAGCGCCGCGCGCGTCGTGCGCTCGAGCGCGACCGGATCGGCGCGATACGCCTCTTCCAGCAGTTCGACGAATTCGGCAACCGGGTGGCTGTCGGTTTCGTCGCGCACCTTGAGCAGCGAGCGTTCGAAGGCATCGATCGCCGCGTTCCAGTCCGAGCGCTTGCGCAGGATCTGTGCTTTGCGACGCAGCGCCGCTTGCCGCGTGGGCTCGAGCTCGAGCGCGCGTTCGAGTGCCGCGAGCGCGCCGTCGAGATCTCCGGCGGCTTCTCTCGCGCGCGCCTCGAACACTGCGGCGTCGGCGCCGCGCAGGGCTTCGTCACCGAGGGCCGCACGGCGTTGCTCGGCGAGTCGCACGAGTCGCGGGTGGTCGGGCTTGCGCACCGCCGCTTCGATCGACTGTTCGATCAGGTCCCAAGCAGGCGCGAAGTGCGGCCATGTCGCGAGCAGCGCGCGGGCCAACTCTTCGGCCTCGCGATCGCGTTCAGCTTGGTAGTTGCCCAGTGCCGCGAGGTACGTCGGCCACAGCGCACCCGGAGCGGGCGGAGCCTGACGTTCGCAATCGGCGATGGCCCAGGCGTTCCATTCGGGGTGCGCCAAGGCTGCGAGCCGCGCGAGCAGCGGGCGTGGGTCGCGCTCGACGGCGCCGTCGGCGCGCACGCCGAAGGCCTGCGCATCGCCGTCACCTTGCGGCGCGCGGCCTTCGAGCACCGCCAGCGCTGCGTCGATCAACGGCCACAGCGGTTCGTCGGGCAGATCTTCGCGCGCGCGTTGCGCCGCGAAGCGCGCTTCCGTCAAGCGTTCGCCGAGCGCTGCGAGCGCGACGTATTGCAGCGGCGTGGCCTCCAACGCCGACGCTTCGACGGCGCGGGCGAGCTTGGGCAATTCGCTCCAGCGTCGGCGTTCGACGGCGACGATCACGAAGCCGAGTTCGCTCGCGCCGGAGTCGTCGTAGGGCAACGCACGGTCAAGCGCTTCGACGGCTGCGTCGAAGTTGCCCGACAACAATTCGACTTGCGCCAGTCGCACGTACAGAGGCGCGCTGCGA
>CAYHRR010000676.1:0-2263 GCA_964358875.1 uncultured Planctomycetaceae bacterium
CAAATCCTTTCACCCCGACCACCTCACGGCCCACATGGAAGTGGCCGTGCCGCGTGCGAGTCGACGCTGCGACGCAGCCTCCTTGCAGCGCACTTAGCGAGACGAGCACGCGAGCCGCACAGGCGCTGGTCGCCGCGAGCTTTGGGCCCGGGATCAACGGTCGGCGCGGTGAAAGCCGCTGGTCATTCCGGCCCACATCACGGCTGGTAGGTCAGCTCGACTGCGCCGGACAAGCTAGTCGTCTTCGGCGCGGGCGGATCTCGGAACCATGCTTGGACGTAGGCCTTGTTGCCGACGAGCCAGGGATTGCCGAGCGCGGTCGAGTTCGCGGATTGGAACGCGTTCCAATCGAGGGCGAAGCCCCCGTTGCACAGACCCGCGGTCCCGCCGGAGGACTGAACGCCGGTGCGCTCCGTCGGCGCCTTCACGCACAACCAACTCGTGCCCGCGCCCCAAGGCAAAGGCACGAACCCCGTGTTGTTCACTCCGTAGAACAGCAGGCCCGGTTGCTGACCTTCGACGTTCGTCACCGTGATGTTGCACGCGTTGGCGAACGAGACGCTCGGGTTCGCGTTGGCGGTGATGCTCGCGCTGCAACCGTTCGTCGTCGTGCCCGCCGTGCAGTAGCTCATCGGCGGCGGCGTGCCGCGGTCGCGCAAGTAAACGTCGAAGGCATTGTTCGTGTCGCCGGCAACCAGCGTCGTCGCCGGGCTCTCGAAGGCCACGAAGCGTCCGTCGGAGGAGATCGTCGGGTACTGATTCACGGAGCTGTTCTGCACTCCGGCCGTGGACACGCTGACGCGCTCGGTCGTTCCGGCGATCCGGTCGCGCCAATAGACATCGGCGGTTCCGTTGGTGTCGCCCACGCCGATGTTGGAGGCATAGCTGACGAAGGTCACGAACCTGCCGTCGAACGAGATCGCGGCGTAGGCGCTGCCCGCGTCGGCTTGCGCTCCGCCTGTGGCCAAGCTCGCGCGCTCGGTCGTACCGAGGACGCGGTCGTGCACGAAGACGTCCGATGTGAAGTTCGTGTCGCCCACGACGAGGTCCGACCCGTCGCTGTCGTACGCGATGAAGCGACCGTCGGCGGAGATCGACGGATAGGAACCGCCGCCGCTGCCGAACCCGCCGACGTATCCGGCGCTCACGCACGTCGTCGTGCCGAGCGTCCGGTCGCGCACGAGGATGTCTGCGCGGAAGTTGTTGTCGCCTGCGAAGAGATTGCTCGCACGGCATTGGAACGCGACGAAGCGTCCGTCGGCTGACACGGCGGCGTCCATGCTGTACCAGTCGGCCTGCACGCCGGCGGTCGACACGCTGATGCGCTCGGTCGTGCCGCTGACTCGATCGCGCAAGAAGATGTCCGGCTGCGCGTTCGTGTCGCCCGCGACGAGGTTGGTCGCGTCGCTCTCGAACGCCACGTAGCGGCCGTCCGCCGAGATCGAAGGAAAGCTGCTCCCGCCGCCGCCGAGCGCGCCGCCGGTTGCGACGCTGACGCACTCGGTCGTCCCGCTTTGGCGATCGCGCACGAAGATGTCGGCGACTCCGTTCGCGTCGCCCGCGACGAAGTTCGAGGAGTAGCCGGCGAAGGCGACGAAGCGGCCGTCGGCGGAGATCGAGGGCGCAACGGCGCCGGAGTTTCCCTGGGCTCCGCCTGTGGCCACGCTCACGCGTTCGGTCGTTCCGTTGCGAAGGTCGCGCACGAAAACGTCGGGAGCTGCGTTGGTGTCACCGGCAACGAAGTTCGTCGCGGAACTTTGGAACGCTACGAAGCGGCCGTCGGCGGAAATCCACGCCTCGAAGCTGAGGTTGTTCCCTTGGAGGCCGCCGGTGCTCACGCTCGCGCGCGTCGTCGACGCCTGGAAGGCGGCGGCGCTCGAGGTGAGCGCGATGAGCGCGGAACACGACAAAAATGCTGAGTTGAGCTTCACGAGAATTCTCCGGTCTATTGGTCGTGCTATCCGTTGCCGCATGGCCGTTGCACAAGCCCGGCGATCGGATGGTTTGGCAGGCTCATCGACCTCTGGGTCCGTGCGACGCGCCGCGAGACTACTCGTGGCGCCCACAAGCCAGATCCGTGGCGGGCTGCGCGCGTTACAGATCGCGCGCCGGAAGTTGGCGGAAGGTGTAGCGCGCGAGCCCGCCAAGACAGCGTGACGGCCGCCAGAAGCGCCGCTCGCGGCCACCTTCGAACTGCAGTTCGAGGCCCTAGCAGCCCGTTGAAAAAGCCCCTACTACGACAGAGCGTGGTGCGGCGATCCTG
>CAYHRR010000677.1:0-2263 GCA_964358875.1 uncultured Planctomycetaceae bacterium
GTGCGACAGCGGCTTGGCCGGACGCACGGTTTCGCCGCGCGGCAGAGCGCCGAGTTCGGAGACCAAACGCGCGCGTGCCTCGGCGGGCAAATCGCCGGCGACACCGATCGTCAAGTTCGCTTGCGTGAAGTGTGCGCGCGCGAAAGCCTGCGCGTCGGCGAGCGTGATCGCGTCGATGCCGGCGACCGTGCCTTGCGAAGGATGGCCGTAACCCGTGCCCGCGAACAAGGCGCTCTGCAGCGCTTCCTTGCCGAGTTCCTCGTCGTTGTTCGTGCGCAGGTCCTGCACCAAGTTGTTGCGCACCTGTTGCTTGATGCGCTCGAAATCCTCGGCGCGCCAGCCCGGCGTCATCAACTGCGGCAGCACGACGTCGAAATAGGTCTTCAAGTTGTCGGCGTGGATCGAGCCGTTGAAGGTGGTCATCTCGCGATCGACGAAGGCCCCGAAGCCGCCGGCGATCGGGAACAGCACCTTTTGGATGTCGTCGATCTTCAGCGCTTCGCTGCCGCCGTCGGAGATCAGCGCGGCGGTCAACGCGGCGAGACCTTCCTTGCCGGCGGGATCATCGGCGGAGCCGCTGCGGAATTGCAGTTTGAAGGTCAGCTGCTTGCTCGGATTGGCGAGCGCGACGACGGGTGCGCTCGTCGGCGCTGCGGCCGTGCGCGCGCGCATGTCGGGAACCGCCAGCAACTGCGAAATCTCGGCCGGAAACTCGCCGTGACCGACGGTGGCCACGACCAAGCGCTCGCTGCGGTAGTACTTCTTCGCCGCGTCCTGCATGTCCTGCGGCGTGACGGCGTCGTACAGCTTGAACAGGTTGTTGAGCGTGTCGAACGAACGGCGGAAGCGCACGTAGCGCGCGAGGATGCCTGCGATCGATTCGGTGTTGTCGAGCGCGCGCGCGAAGCCGTAGCGGTTGTTGGCCTTCGCTTCGGCGAGCCGCGCGGGCGAGGCCGACTCGATGCGCGTCTTGGCGATCGTCGCGAGGATGCAGTTGCGGACGTACACGGCGTCCTTCGCGTCGCGCAGTTGCGCGTAGATCGTCGAGAGCGATGGATCCTGGCTCGAGGCGTTGTCGTAGGACAGGTCGTCGACCTTCTGCTCGTCGAGCACCAGTTGCTTGTAGAGCGCCGAGGTCGAGCCGAAGTTCAGCTCCTGCAGCAAGTCGAGCGCGACCGAGTCCTTCGCCGTTTCGCTGAAGGCCGGACCGTGGAAGGCGACGCTGACGATCGGCGCGGTCTCGACGGGCCACGGAACGTGCGCGTACACCGCGGCCTTGGGCTCGGGCTCGGCCGGCACGGCGACTTGGTAATTGCCGCGCTTCCACGTGCCGAAGTATTTCTCGACCAGCGGCAAGACCTTCGCCGCGTCGACATCACCGGCGACGATCACCGTCGCGTATTCGGGGCGGTACCAGCGCTCGAAGAAGACCTTGGCGTAGGCCATCTGGTCGGGCATCGCTTCGATGTCGGCGATGAAGCCCATCGTCGTGTGCTTGTAGGTGTGCGTCGCGAAGGCCGCGTCGTGCTGCACTTCCTCGAGCTTCACGCCCGGGTTCGCAGCGTTCTTGTTGTATTCGCCGAGCACCGCGCGCGCCTCGGTGCGGAACTGCTCCTCGCTGTACTTCAAGTTCTGAAAGCGGTCGGCCTCGATCTCGAGCATCTTCTCGAGGTCCTCCTTCGCGAACGTGATGTGGTAGTTCGTGTAGTCGTCGGTCGTGTACGCGTTCTGACGCGCGCCGGCCTTGGTGATGATCGCCTCGTAGGTCGCGGGCGGGAACTTCTCCGTCCCGCGGAACATCATGTGTTCGAAGAAGTGCGCGAAGCCGGTCTTGCCCGCTTCGACCTCGTTGCGCGAGCCGGTTTGCACCGGGATCTGCAGGCTGACGAGGTTGGGCAGTCCGGTCGGCACGACGATGACCTTCAACCCGTTGGGCAGCGTCGTCTCCGTCGCCTTGTAGGGAAGGATGTTGCCCGAGGTGGCGCCTTGGGCCGGAGTCGAAGCCGTGGAGTTCTTCGGCATGGTGCGCGATGAGTTGTCGGACGTCTCGACGACGGCGACGCAGGCAGCGAGGAGTGCGGGAACGAGCAGGGAGAAGAACAGACGCATGGGGTGATCGCTCGCGTTGGCTGGGGACGGAAGAAGGCCGCGAATTGTGTACGGAGCCAGGCTCTTCCGCCAACTATTCGCGGTACGGAGCCAGGCTCCTCCGTCAACTATTCGCCCACTGCGCCGCACCGTGCCTTCGCGCCTCCGCGAATAG
>CAYHRR010000678.1:0-2263 GCA_964358875.1 uncultured Planctomycetaceae bacterium
ACTGGATCGCGGGCCAAGCGCCCGAGCGCTTCAAGTGCCTCGTCAACCACGACGGCAATCTCGACGAGCGCATGGCCTACTACGACACCGAGGAGTTGTGGTTCCCCGAGTGGGAGCACGGCGGCACGCCGTGGGAGAACCCCGACGGTTATCTCAAGCACAACCCGATCGACCACGTCGCCAAGTGGAAGACGCCGATGCTCGTCGTGCACGGCGGCCAGGACTTCCGCGTCGTCGAAACCCAGGGCATGTCGACCTTCACGGCGCTGCAACGGCGCGGCATTCCGTCGAAATTCGTGTACTTCCCCGACGAAAACCACTGGGTGCTCAAGCCGCAGAACTCGATCTTCTGGCACGAGCAGGTGCTCGGCTGGATCACGCAGTGGACGGCGAAGTAGTCGGCGCTCGGTGAATGCGGCGCGCGCAGCGGCCGGCGAAAGCGTCGCTGCGGCGGCCGCGGGCGTCGCCGCGGTTTTCAAAGGACAGACCGAGGCCTGAGTTGACGCCTTCGCGTCGTGCGTGCTCTCTTGTCGGCGCACGAGAGCCGATGAACATGCACCGCACGATCGCAGGGCGCAGGCGCGCGCAGCAACTCACGTTGCTCGCGGTGCTGTTCTATGCCTTCGGTTTGTTCGCCAACGGGCTGCATTTCAGCCTGTTTCGCCACGAAGTGTGCGAGCACAGCGAACTCGTGCACGTCGAAGAGGCGACCGTCGCGTGCGAGCACGAGGTGACCGGCGAGCACGCACACGACGATCGCGCAGGTGAGCGCTCGGGCGAGTTGCACGAGCACTGCGACATTCCGGTTTCGGCGCCGAGCACTTCGGTCGCGCTGCCGTTCGGCAGTGCGGCGTTGCCGCTTCAAGTGGTTACGCGCGCGCCGGTGCACGCCGAGACGCCGCGCGTGGAGACGATCGAGCGGCTCTTGTTCGCGCCGCATCACTCACCGCCGTCGGCGTAGCGACTTTTTTTTCGCGCGCGTTCGCCCGTTGTGCCGACGCGCGCACCGACGGCGTTCCGTCGCGCGTTGCGCTGCGAGTCAGCGCTCCTTCGCTCCGCTTCAGCGCACCGCGCTGTTGCGAGCACGCGCGCGACTCGGTGAACGCGATCCTGTCGCTCCGCCCCGCACTCGACGGTTCTTTCGGCCATGTACGCAGCTCTCCACGATTCCCCTTTGCCCGCGTTCTGTTCGCGCGACGTCGAAGTTCACACACGGCGCATGCTCGCCGTCGCGCGCCGCATCCTCGGCAGCGACGATCTCGCCTGGGACGCGGTTCAAGAAGCCTTCATGTGCCTGTGGCACGAACCGAGCGAGCCGGCGGATCTTCGCGCGTGGCTCGTGCGCACGGTGGTGAACAAGAGCCGCCACCAAGCTCGTTCGCTCGCGCGGCGCCGGCATCACGAGGACGAGGCGGCGCGCTTGCGTGAGGAATGGGGCGTCGATCCGCATGAAGCTGTCGAGGGTCGCGAACTCGCACGTGCGATCCTGCGCGCGGTCGAGGAATTGCCCGCGCCGTTCGCCGACGCCTTCCGCCTGTGCGACGTCGAAGAACTCGACTACAGCGTCGCCGCGCAGCATCTCGCCATCCCGATCGGCACCGTGCGCTCGCGAATCCACCGCGCGCGAGCCATCCTTCGCCGCCGCCTAGCGCACCTCGTCCACGACGCGGACGTTTGCGCAATCTGCGTGGCGCTGAGGCAGCGGTGCAGGGCGTTGTGAGTCGTGTCGCCAGGGATTGGAACCGGCAGCGCAAACGCGATCCCACGCGCAGCGCGCGGTTTGCCTAGCGTCAATTCCCGCGTTGCCACGAGCGAACACTTGTCGTTGCTCGACTGCGTCGGAGCCACGTCGACAAGGCATGAGCCTCCGATCGCGTGCGCTGTTAGCCTTCCGCACGCATTCGATGAAGCCCGTTACCGACGACCTTTGGCCCGCTCAGATCCGCGTGCGTTCGATGCGGCCTATCAACGTCGGGCGCTCGCACGAGAGCGACGTCGTGCTTCGACATCCGTCCATCTCGGCGCAGCACTGTGTGTTCGAGGCGGTCGGCGAAGCGGTGATCATCGTGGACCCGGGCGCGAAGTTCGGGACGTTTGTCAACGGTGTGAGGATCAAGCGCGCGCAACTGAAGGACGGCGACGTCGTGCGCTTTGCCTCGGGGCCCGACTATGCGTTCGATGGCAACACCGTGGCGCTGTCGAGTGAAGGCGTCGGCGGCGTTCACCTGGACGGCGTCGGTGTGCGGCGCGATGGGCGCGTGCT
>CAYHRR010000679.1:0-2252 GCA_964358875.1 uncultured Planctomycetaceae bacterium
GTGCATGCCCGGCGACAACGTCAAGATGAAGGTCGAGTTGCTGATCCCGATCGCCATGGACGAGAAGCTGCGCTTCGCGATCCGCGAGGGTGGCCGCACCGTCGGTGCGGGCGTCGTCACCAAGATCCTCAAGTAGTTCGACATCACGCCTGAGCGCAAGGACGGGGCGGTGGCTTTCAGCGCCGCCGCCCCAGTTCCGCTCGCGCCGGACAGCGACAGAGTTCACCGCCCGCCATGAAGACCAAAGAACGCTACGTGTTCCTCGAGTGCACGGCCTGCAAGAACCGCAACTACACGACGTTCAAGCGTCAAAAGTCGGGCTACAAACTCGAGAAGAAGAAGTTCTGCTCGTTCTGCCGCAAGCACGTCTCGCACAAGGAGCACAAGCTCTAAGCGCGCGGTATTGCACGGCTCTCTTCGATGGCGACGGAACGGAACGAGACACTCAAAGGACCTATGGCAGCGTATAAAAAAGACCAAGGGAGGATGGTGCGTATGGCCGTCTTCTGGTCGCTCGCCGTCCTGATGTACTACGGCGCGAGTTCCTTGCGTCAGGTGCTCGCGTCCCAGTTCGAGACCCTCCGCGAACCTCTGATCGCTTCGTTCCCGAAGCTCCCTGTTGTCGGTGTTCAGCTTTCCGGGGCGTTCTTGATCGGTGTCGTCGTGTTCGCCGGCGGGATGATCCTCATCCAGCGCTGGCAGGACCGGCCGAAAACGGCGGATCTCCTGATCGAGACCGAGACCGAGCTTCGCAAAGTCACCTGGCCTACGAGCCAGGAAGTCTTCAATGCATCGTTGGTGGTCGTCGTGTGCGTCGTCGCGCTGATGGGCTTCCTCGCGGGAAGCGACTGGGTACTCGCGCAGGTGACCAACGTGCTGCTCTTCGGGAGCTCGAGCTAAATGGTCCACCGCTGGTATTTCGTCCGCTGCCAATCCGGGCAGGAGGACTCGATCCGCAAGCAGGTCGAGACGCGCGTCAAGATGGCCGGGCTGCAGGACTTGGTCCCGCAGGTACTCGTGCCCTTCGAGCGCGTCACCGACATGAAGGCCGGCAAGAAGCGAGTGCTCAACAAAAAGCTCTATCCGGGCTACTTGATGCTGCAGGCGGACATCGACAACGGTGAAGATCCGCGCTCACGTCAGGCACAGTCGACGGTTCGCGAAACACCGAAGGTCGGCGACTTCCTCGGTGGGCACGGCGAGCCGGTGGCACTGTCGGACGGCGAAGTGCAAACGATCCTCGTGCGCATGTCGGACGCCGACACGGCGACGCAGGTCAACATCGGCCTGTCGAAGGGCGACATGGTCAAGATCAAGTCCGGGCCGTTCGACGGCTTCGACGGCACGATCGACGAAGTGCTGCCCGACAAGGGCATGGTGACGGTGGTCGTGACGATCTTCGGTCGTCCGACTCCGGTGTCCCTGCGCTACTGGGAAGTCGAACCGGTCTGAGCTCGGGCACGAACACGTACAAGTCCTAGCGCGCAACCCGCGCAAGCGCGTCCACGCGCACACGAACAGAAAAGCGAATTCAATATGGCGAAGGAAATCACCGCCAAGATCAAGCTGCAGTGCCCCGCAGGTCAGGCCACGCCTGCGCCGCCGGTCGGCCCTGCGCTCGGTTCCCACGGCGTCAACATCGCGATGTTCGTGAAGCAGTTCAACGACGCGACACGGGCGCAAATGGGGCTGATCATCCCGGTCGAAATCACGGTCTACAAGGACCGTAGTTTCGACTTCATCCTCAAGTCCCCGCCCGCCGGCGTGTTGCTCAAAAAGGCCGCCAAGCTCGAGTCGGCGGCGGCGATGCCGGGTCACGAAACAGTCGGCGCGGTGACGCGCGCGCAGGTCGAAGAGATCGCCAAATTGAAGATGAAAGACCTCAACGCCCGCGACCTCGCCGCGGCATGCAAGATCATCGAAGGCACGGCGCGAGCGGCCGGCATCAAGGTCGAGGGCTGAGCGTCATGGCGAAGCAAAGCAAGCGTTATCGCGCGGCGGCCGAGAAGGTCGATCGCAACAAGGTGTACGAGCCGGGCGAGGCCCTGGCGCTCCTCAAGTCGCTGCCGAGCGCGAAGTTCGACGAGACCGTCGAAGTCGCCGTGCTGCTCGGCATCGACCCCAAGAAATCGGACCAGCTCGTGCGCGGCGCCGTGTCGCTGCCCAAGGGCCTGGGTCGCACCATCAAAGTCATCGTGTTCGCCGAGGGCGACAAGGCCGAGGCGGCGCGCAACGCCGGCGCCGACCTCGTG
>CAYHRR010000680.1:0-2249 GCA_964358875.1 uncultured Planctomycetaceae bacterium
CCGCGCTGGTTGAACGGCGAGAACTCGAAGTCGTCGGCGTCGATCGACAAGCTCGTCGCGATGTGATCGCGGATCAGCTCCAACCACGCTCGCTGGTCCGCGCTGAATGCGACGCCCGCTTTCGTCTTCGCAGCGATCCACGCATCGAAGCGCGCCCGCACCGAATCCGCGAACGGCTCCAGTACGCTCTCGCGCTCCAGCGCGAAGCGCACGAGCGGCACAAGGTCCGCGAAGCGATCGATCGCCGAACGCCCCTTCACCTTCGTCGGCTCCGTCGCTGCGAACGCTCGCCACAGCGAGTCCTCGGTCCACGCCGCGTTCTCCGCGCGCAGCTTCTTCTCCAGCTCCTTCAGCATCGGCTCGGTCAGGCGGCCCTTGTACGGACGGCTGTACAGGATCGACAGCGCGTCGATCTCCGCCTTGTTCGCGGCGATGTACTCGCGGAACGAACGCGCGAGCGACATGGCCTTCGCCTTCGCGGCCGCGTCCATGCCGACTTCGATCAGCTCGTCGATCGTCACCGTGTCGATCGTCTGCTCGGCCTCCTGCTTCGCCTTGGCGAACGCGTCACGCAGCGCAGGCTTGTCGAACGGGGTGCACGCCGCATCGACGAGCTGCTTGCGCGCGGCCTCGAAGATCGGCGCGGCCACTTCGTCCGGGCTCGCGCCCGGCTTGGCGGCGGCGCGAGCGGCGATCACGTCGGGGTCGACCGCGTCGAGCAGGCCCGACGCCAGCTCAGCGAGCGACTTGCCGCCTGCCAGCGCGGCCAATTCGCACCGTTGCTCGGGCGTGACCTCGCGGTCGAGGCGCGCGAGTCTGCCTGCGAGCGACGTCAGCGCGTCCTCGTCGCGTTTGCCGAGCGCCACGCCGAGCATCAGCTTGTCGAACGCGACCGACGGCTGGCGTTCGAGCGGGCGTGAATCGGTCTTGTCGCTTTCGCACACGCCGACGGCATCGACGATCACGAAGTGCGTCTTGGCGCGTGCGTCGGCGCCGCTGACCGACTGCAAGTCGGTCGGCGTCAGCACGCGCGTTCCGCGCCCCTTCATCTGCTCGAAGTGCGTGCGGCTCCTCACGTCGCGCAGGAACATCAAGCACTCGATCGGCTTGATGTCCGTGCCCGTCGCAATCAGCTCGACCGTCACCGCGATGCGCGGCTGCGGCGAGTTGCGAAACTCGGCGATCAACTCGTCCGTGTTCGCGGGCTTGCCCGTCACCGGGTGCTTCGCGTTGTAGGTGATCTTCTTGCAGAACTCGTTGCCGCGACCGAACACCTCGCGGCACAGGGGCACGATGTCCTCGGCGTGCGAGGCGGCCGTAGCGAAGATCAGCGTCTTCGGCACGAGAGCGCGGCCGGGGAAGAGCTCGGGCAGCGCGTCCTTGAAGGCCGTGAGCACGGTGCGAATCTGCGAGACGTTGACCACCGAGCGATCGAGCTCGCTCGCGTCGTAGATCAAGTCGTCGTCGAGCTTGGCCCAGCGCTTGGCGCGCGTCTCCCGATGCCGCTTGTCGACAAGCAGGCCCTTCTCGACCGTCGCACCCTGTTCGGTGATGCGCGTGCGGATGCGGTAGACCTCGTAGCCGACGTTGACGCCGTCGATGACAGCGCGCTCGTGGCCGTACTCCATGACGAGGTTCTGCTGGAAGAACCCGATGGTCTGCTTCGAGGGCGTCGCCGTCAGGCCGATCAGGTGCGCGTCGAAGTACTCCAGCACCTGGCGCCACAGGTTGTAGATCGAGCGGTGGCACTCGTCGGTGACGATGAAGTCGAAGGTCTCGATCGGGATGGCGGGGTTGTAAGCAACGTCCTTCGGGCGCGGGTCAGCGACGGCGAGATCGGCGGCGGACTTATCGTCGAGGTCCTCGGCGAGTTCCGCCTCGCCGCGCAACATCGAGTAGAGGCGCTGGATGGTGCAGATCGTGACGCGCGCAACGCCGTCGAGCTGATTCGAGGTCAATCGCTGGACGTTGTAGAGCTCGGTGAACTTGCGGCCGGTGTCGGGCGTGACGTACTGGTCGAACTCGCCCTTCGCCTGTTTGCCGAGGTTTGCGCGGTCGACGAGGAACAGCACGCGCTTCGCGTCGGCGTGCTTGATCAGGCGGTAGACAAACGCGCAGGCGGTGTAGGTCTTGCCCGCGCCGGTCGCCATCTGGATCAGCGCGCGCGGGCGATCGTCGGCGAAAGAGCGCTCGAGGTTGCGCAGCGCTTCGGACTGGCACGCGCGCATGTTCGTGGTGACGACGGGATG
>CAYHRR010000681.1:0-2247 GCA_964358875.1 uncultured Planctomycetaceae bacterium
TGATTGTGCTGTAGACGCTCTGCCAGAGCGGTTCGTCGATGAGGGCGGCGTGCTCGCCGTTTAAGAGCTCCTTCTTGTGCTTGACCTTGCCCATGTACGCCGGGTTGGTGAGCACGTTGATCAGGAGGTGTTTGTCCCACACCCGGCCGCCGAACGCCACGCCCTTGCGCGTCGTCCAGCGCTTGCTCGTGCAGCCGCGGGCGTTGAGGATTTGGGCCACCTTCGCGAGCGAGCGGTGCAGTTGCTTCTCGATCTCGAGCGTCTCGCCGGCGAGCTCGCGCTGTTGGTCGACGCGCAACTCCGGACGCACCGGGTCGTGCGTCGCGGGATCGACAAGCAGACGCCACACGCGTTCGAGGAAACGTTGGCAACCGGTGATGTCGCGTGGATTCCAGGGCTTGGAGTCCGACAACGGCCCCATGAAGCTCTCGTAGAGCCGCAGCGTGTCGGCGCCGTATTCGGCGATCACGTCGTCGGGGTTGACCACGTTCTTCAGCGACTTCGCCATCTTCGTGACGATTTGCTCGAGCGGCTCGCCGCTGCCCGCGCGCACGTACTCATTGCCGCGCGCTTCGACTTCGTCGCTCGGAACGAGGCGGCCGCCCTTGTCCTGATACGCAAAGGCCGTGATCAGGCCTTGATTGAAGAGTTTTTGGAACGGCTCGCTGGTGTGCACCAAGCCTTCGTCGTGCAGGACCTTGTGCCAGAACCGCGCGTACAAAAGATGCATCACGGCGTGCGCCGCGCCGCCGACATAGAGATCGACGGGCCCCCAGTACTGCTCCGCTTCCTTCGACCAGGCCGCCTTCGCGTCGTGCGGATCCATGAAGCGCAGCCAGTACCAGCATGAACCGGCCCAGCCGGGCATGGTGTCCGTGTCGCGACGAGCAGGGTGACCGTTGTGCGTCGTGCTCACCCACGACTTCGCGCGCGCGAGCGGAGCCGTGCCGTCGCTCGACGGTTTGAAGTCGTCCATGGCGGGCAGCTCGATCGGCAGCGCTGCGTCGTCGACCGCGACGATCGAGCCGTCCTCGAGGTGCAGCAACGGAAACGGCTCGCCCCAATAGCGCTGCCGCGAAAACAGCCAGTCGCGCAGCTTGTAGGTGATCTTCGACTTGCCGACGCGGCGCTGTTCGAGCAGCTCGATCGCGCACTGCTTCGCCTGCGGAGTCGCGAGCCCGTCGATCGGGCCGGAGTTGATCGCGGTGCCTTCGCCGACGAAGCACACGCCGTCCGTCAGGCCCTTTTCTCCGCGCGGTGGCTGCACGACCTCGCGAATCGGCAAATCGAACTTGCGCGCGAAGGCGCAGTCGCGTTCGTCGTGCCCCGGCACCGACATGATCGCGCCGGTGCCGTAGCTGGCGAGCACGTAGTCGGCGACCCAAATCGGAATGCGACCGCGCGCGTCGCCGGCGGCAAAGGCCGGATTGTGCGCGAAAAGCCCGGTGAAAACGCCGCTCTTGTCCTTGGCGAGCTCCGTGCGCTCGAGCTCCGACTTTGCGGACGCCGCACGCACGTAGTCATCGACGAGCTTGCGTTGCGCAGCCGGCACCTTGGCGAGCAAGCGGTGTTCGGGAGCGACGACCATGAACGTCGCGCCCCACAACGTGTCCGGTCGCGTCGTGAACACGACCAACGCTTCGCTCGCGCCTTCGACCTCGAAAGCGATCTCCGCGCCTTCGCTGCGTCCGATCCACTCGCGCTGTTGGGTCTTGATCGACTCCGGCCAATCGAGCCCGTCGAGATCGGCGAGCAAGCGCTCGGCATAGGCCGTGATCCGGAGCATCCACTGCTTCAGCGGTCGGCGCACGCACGGATGGTTGCCGCGCTCGCTGCGTCCGTTGATGACCTCCTCGTTGGCGAGCACCGTCTTCAGTTCCTCGCACCACCACACCGGCACTTCGGCCTGGTAGGCGAGCCCGCGTTCGAACAGGCGCTTGAACAGCCACTGCGTCCAGCGGTAGTAGCGCGGATCGCTGGTGTCGATTTCGCGCGCCCAGTCGTAGGACAGACCGATCGCCTGGAGTTGCCGCTTGAAGTTCGCCGTGTTGACGCGCGTCGCTGCGCTCGGATGCACGCCGGTCTGAATCGCGTATTGCTCAGCCGGCAGACCAAAGGCGTCCCAGCCCATCGGATGCAGCACGTTGCAGCCGTCCATGCGCTTCTTGCGCGCGACGATGTCGGTACCGACGTAGCCGACGGCGTGTCCGACGTGCAGCCCCGACCCGGAGGGGTACGGGAACATGT
>CAYHRR010000682.1:0-2246 GCA_964358875.1 uncultured Planctomycetaceae bacterium
CAGCGGCAAAAATTGCATGCCGATAAAAACTCAAATTATCCCCGCGCTTGGTATAGGTGGATTGATCCAAACCTTTACTGGTGGCATTGCAGGCACAGGAGCTTTTTTTACGAACCGTTCAGGATGAGCTATAAACGCGGTGGATAGTGTTTGAGCTCTCACTGCATGCAGAGCCTCGGATTGTCCGTAGTGAACGTCCATGGGCGTATAGAAAGCGATTCCAGAATGCTTATGTTCGTTGTTGTACCAGGGAAAGAATCGACGAGAAAAAACCTCAGCATCCTGCTTGCAACCGAAGCGTTCCGGAAAATCGGGTGAATATTTCAGAGTTTTAAACTGAAGTTCCCGCCAGGAAACCCGTAAAAGCGAAGCGATTGCCGAATGATGGCTTCGTTTTGCGGTGCAAAATGTAGCCATGTAAGTACTTGACACGCACAGGAAGAAGTCGTATGTGAGTAGCCATGCACATCGACATTGTCCCCAATCGCAAGTCACCCCCGGCGGTTCTGCTGCGTGAGTCGTTTCGTCAGGGTAAGAAAGTCCGCAAACGGACGCTGGCCAATCTGTCGGCGTTGTCTGCCGAGCAGGTGGATGCAATTCGGCGCGTGCTCAGGGGGGAGAAGCTGGTGCCGGTTGGCGCGCTTTTCGAGGCGCTGCGTTCATACCACCATGGGCACGTGCGAGCGGTACGCATGGCGATGCGCCGGCTTGGCTTTGACTCGCTCCTCGCGTCTCGACCCTGCAAAGAACGTGACCTCGTGGTCGCGATGGTCGCGGCCCAGATCCTCGAGCCCGAGAGCAAGCTCGCCACGACTCGCTGGTGGCACACAACGACGTTGCCGCGCGCGCTCGACGTCAAAGACGCAAACGCTGACGACCTGTACGAGGCGCTCGATTGGCTGGCGACGCGACAAGAGTACATTGAGAAGAAACTCGCGGCGCGCCATCTCAAAAAGGGCGGGCTGGTTCTTTACGATCTGACGTCGAGCTATTTCGAGGGCAAAACCTGTCCGCTCGCCGCGCTCGGCCACAACCGCGACGGTAAGAAGGGCAAGCTTCAGGTCAACTACGGCCTGCTTACCGATGGCCGCGGCTGCCCCGTCGCGGTGTCGGTCTTCGACGGCAACACCGGCGATCCGAAGACGCTCCTGCCGCAAGTCAAAAAGCTGCGCGAAACGTTCGGCATCGATCGCATGGTGCTCGTCGGCGATCGCGGCATGATTTCGCAAAAACAGATCGACGCGTTCGAAGAGCGCGACGGCGTGGATTGGATCACCGCGCTCAAGACTGGAGCGATTCGCAATCTCGTGAGCGGAGGTTACATCCAGCTCGGGCTATTCGACCGACGTAACCTGTTCGAATTGACGCATCCCGATTTTCCCGGCGAGCGACTGGTCGCCTGCCGTAACGACGAGCTCGCCAAGCTGCGCGCTCACAAGCGGCAGTCGCTGCTCGACGCTACCGTCAAGGAGCTTGGCAAAGTGCACGGCATGGTCGAGCGCAACAGGCTCAAAGGCAAAGCGGCCATCGGCGTGCGCGTCGGCAAAGTCGTCAACAAGTACAAAGTCGCCAAGCACGTCCGCATCGAGATCGATGACCACGTGTTCAGTTTCTCTCTCGACGACGACAGCATCGCGGAAGAAGCAGCGCTCGACGGCATCTATGTCATTCGCACCAGCGTCGCCAAAACGCGTCTCGGCACCGACGATACCGTCCGTAGCTACAAGCTCCTCAGCCAAGTCGAGCGCGCTTTTCGCTCGATGAAAACCGTCGACCTCGAAGTCCGCCCCATCCGCCACCATATCGAGAGCCGCGTCAAGGCGCACATCTTTCTCTGCGTGCTCGCGCAGTATGTCGCCTATCACATGCTCGAAGCCTGGCGGCCCATCCTCTTCTCCGACGAAGATCAGGCGGCCAAGAAAACGCGCGACCCGGTCGCTCCTGCCGCGCGTTCCGAATCCGCACTGCGCAAGGTCGCGTCCAAGTTCCTCGACGATGGAACCGCGGTTCACAGTTTTCACACGCTCCTGAAGCGACTCAGCACCATCGTTCTCAACGTCTGCCGTCGTCCCGGCGCTGCCGACACAGAACCTACCTTCGACGTCCTCACCACGCCCGCACCCGATCAGCAACGCGCCTACGATCTCCTCGAGGCGATCACCGTGTAGACAGCAGCCTGCACCCTGTTTTCGACCTATCCACGCGAATCAACGCACAGTTCCGCTCGATCGTGGCGGGAACTTCAG
>CAYHRR010000683.1:0-2246 GCA_964358875.1 uncultured Planctomycetaceae bacterium
CAGGCATGAGCTCTCGTCCCAGCTGGGAACTCGACCGCTCGCACTCGGCGGAATCAGATGGCTGTTGCCTGGTTTTGTCTCAGCGCTCTTCGACGGACATCGTCGGCCCGCGCGGCAGCAGCGCCGTGACGCGCTCGCGCAACCTCGGCGGCAGCGTGCGATCGAGCGCAGCGACGATGTCCTCGGGGCGGTAGCGCGCCGAGAAGTGCGTGAGCAATAAGCTCTCGTTCTCGAACAAGTCCGCGCGCTCGGCCACCTCGAACAGATGCACGTGTCCCTTCGAGCGGCATTGCTCGACGCTGACGCGCTCGTCGACGAAGGTCACCTCCATCACGAGCACGCGCGCCTTGCGCACGACCTCCTCGCGCTCGACGACCTCGATCAACGTGTCGCCGGTGAAGGCGATTTCGGGGACTTCGACGAGTTGCGTCATCGCGTCGCCGATGCGTCCGCGCAGCTCGCGCAATTCGTGCGGCGCGAGCGCGGCGTATTGTTGCCGGAGCTTGCGTCGGCGCGACCACAACCCATATCCCTGGCACGGCACGCGGTGCGGCGAGCGAAACGGTCGCGCGACGAGCTTGTTGGGCAGCGCGAGTTCCTCGCCTGGTCCGAGCGCGACGACCTTGCGCGGCAGGTCCGAGCGATCGAGCTTTGACCAGGCAGCGAACAGTTCCTCGAAGGCCTCGACGTTCTCGTGCGGCACGACGTAGGTCGGCGGCGGCATTCCGCGCAGGCTGCGCGTCGCCGCATGCCACGCGACCCCGCCCATGTGGTCCATGTGCGCGTGCGTGAACAGGATCGTCGGGCGGTTGACGGCCTCGTCGGGGCAGCGGCCGATGTCGAAGGCGAGCTTCAACTCCGGGCAATCGATGCACGTTTCGACGCCGCCCGTGGACAGACCTTCGACGAGAATCCCGGCCAAACGCGGCATGGGGCGGAGATTAGCGAAGTTGGAGGAGGAACCTCGCGCGGAGCGAGCGGTTCCTACCATGCTCCGCGCGCGCCGCACCGGCGCAGCGTCCCCAAAGGAAGGAACCCGTGATGATCCAGCGCATGGTGCCGTTTGCGGCGGTCGGTCTGTTGTTGTTCGGTGACAAGCTCGCGACGGATTACACAGCGTCGCGCAAGCTGCGCTTCTCCTCGGAGATGTCGGTCGACATGAAGACCACGTCGATGAAGATGGAGCGCGACGGCGAGCCGGTGGAGATTCCCGGCGGCGGCGGCGGGCCTTCGAGCAGCCAAGGTCGCGTGCTCACCTGGGTCGACAAGGTCGTCGAGCACAAAGACGGCGCGCCGACGAAAGTGCAGCGCGCGTTCGGTGATCTCAAGTCGACGATGACGATGACGTTCGGCGAGAACGAGAACACGAGCGATCGCGACGGTGCGCTCAACGGCATCACGCTCGAACTGAGCGCGGGTGAGGACGGCAAGGTCGAAGCCAAGGCGCTCGAAGGCGAGACGCCGCCGAGTGAAGCGCTCGTCGGCCACCACCTCACGCTGTCGCTCGACGCGTTCTTGCCGGACGGCGAAAAGGCCGACGGCGACACGTGGGAGCTCGACAAGGAACAAGTCGCGCGCGGGCTCGGTCTCGATCTCGTGCAGGCGTTGTTCCCGCCCAAGACCGAAGAACCGGCGGCGGGCGGCAGCGGCTCGGGCGGCGGACGCTCGCGCGGTTCGCGCGGCGGTGGCGGTGCGTCGTTCCTCGCGGCAGCCGAGTGGGAGGGCAAGGCCACCTTGAGCGACGCGACCGAAGACTACGAAGGCGCGACGTGCCGCGTGATCAAGCTCGAGATCAGCGCCTCGGGCGAAATGGCCGACAGCGGTTTCGGCGGACGCGGCGGGCGCATGTTCGACATGCAACCGGCGCTTGTCTTCGCGACGACCTACGAGGTCAAGCTCGAAGGCCGCCTGTTGTTCGACGCCGCGAAGAAGATGCCCGTGCATCTCGAAATCAGCGGCACGATGACGGTCGAGTCCGTGCGCGAGGGCGAGGGCCGCGACGGCGGCACGTTCCGCTCGGAATCGACGCAAGAAGGCGAACTCAAGCTCGAAGCGAGCTGCACGATCGAGACGGAGTGACGCACTGCGCCGACTGAAGTGCGTGGCGGCGCGTGGGTCGAAGGACTCGCGCGCCGCCGCTGTTTTCAGCGGAGCGCGTCTAGCAGCCCGTTGAAAAAGCCCCTACTACGACAGAGCGTGGGGGGGGGGGGGGGGGGGGGGGGGGGGGGGGGGGGGGGGGGGGGGGG
>CAYHRR010000684.1:0-2246 GCA_964358875.1 uncultured Planctomycetaceae bacterium
CTTCCGTCAATTATTCGCGCGCGCGAATAGTTGACGGAAGAGCCTGGCTCCGAGTTCGCTACCGTCGCGCGAGTACTAACGCGCTCCGACGGGGTGGCGCATCGACGGTAGGACGCACCGACATGACCCGAACGGGTTGGACAACCGTGTTCCGCGGGCCGGTGTGGCAAGTGATCGCCATGCAGGCGCGGCTCGACGCGAACGAGATCGAGTCGCACGCACCGCAGCTCGAATCTGCCCTGGCACCGCTCCTGTCCGCAGATGCGACGGCGGTGGACCTTGATGTGCCCGAAGTCGTCGCGGAGCGGGCGCTCGAGATCCTTGCGCGGCGCGAGGCGGGTGAGCGTTCAGCCCTCGGAGTGGAGCAAGCGGCGCCGGAAGTAGTCGAAGTCGAGCGCTTGAGCTCGAACCGCGCGTCGGCCAAGGCGCTGTCTCACGGCGGTTCGATCGCAACGAAACTGAGCCTGATCGCCGGCGCCGCGCTCTTCCTGGTGTCCGCCGTGGCGCAGATCGACGAGCTTTGGTTCCGCTCCGATGCACTCCCCGCGCTCGCACGCGTACTCGACAAACGCCTCACAGCAGCATGGGACTACGGCGCAAAGGTCGACGCTATCGGGCGCCCGAAGCCTGAGTTCACCACGGACTGGACCGTGTTCCTGCTATTCGAAACGGCGGACGGACGGATGGTCGAGGGCGAGCTCAGCCAGCCCGAGGGAGAGCGCACCGGCGTCGGCGGGATCGTGGAGCTCGTGTACGACCCGAATCAACCCGAGCACTTCCGACCACGCGTCATGCCGCGCGCGTACCTGTTCGGGATCGTCCTTGGCGCGGCACTGACCGTGCCGTGGTTGATTGCGAAGTGGCGGGCGCGGCGCTCCTGAACAAGCGCGCTGCATGCGTTGCGAGCGTGATCTGTGCCTCGGCGCGAAGCGCAGTTGCGTGCCAGGCTCGTCGCGCGAGGTGATGAAGTCGCAGCAGCCGGGCAGTAGAGTTCGCCGCTCTCAGTCGGCCGACCTGCGTGGGTCGAATAGTTGACGGAAGAGCCTGGCTCCGTATGCAAACATTCAGCGACTCGATCCTCCGCGCGCTCGCCGAATTCACGGGCGTGCCCGTTGCTCAGCTCAAGCTCGAGCGGCCGCGCGACGGCAAGCTCGGCGACGCGGCTTTTCCGTGCTTCGTGATCGCCAAGGAGCGCAAGCAAGCGCCGCCGGCGGTCGCGGCGGAGCTCGCGGCGCGCTTCACCGGCGCGATCGCCGACGTCACCGCGAGCGCCGCAGGCCCCTACCTAAATTTCCGCATCGCGCGGCCGGCCTTGGCGCGCGAGCTGTTCGCGCAGATCACGCGTGAATCCGCGAGCTACGGCGGCGCGAGCAGCGGTGCGGGCAAGACGATCGTCATCGACTTCAGCTCGCCCAACATCGCCAAGCCGATGCACGTCGGGCACATCCGCTCGACGATCATCGGCGCGTCGCTCGTGCGCATCTTCCGCGCGCTCGGGTACCGCGTCGTCGGCATCAACCACATCGGCGACTGGGGCGCGCAGTTCGGCGGCCTCGTCGTCGCGCTGCGGCGCTGGCGCAACGAGGTCGATCTCGAGCGCGAACCGGTGTTGGGCTTGCTCGCGCTCTACCAACGCTCGAAGGAGGCCGACAAGAACGACGCGCAGTTCCGTGAGGAGGCGATCGCCGCCTACCAGGAGCTCGAGAGCGGTCGCGACGGCGACGTGCGCGAGCTGTGGCGTTGGGTCACCGAAGTTTCGATGCGCGGCTTCGACGCGACCTATCGACGACTCGGCATCCGACACGAACTCGTGCGCGGCGAGAGCTTCTACGAGTCGCTGCTCGAGCCGACGGTGCGGCGCATCGTCGACGCGGGCGTCAGCGAAGTCTCGCAGGGTGCGCTGATCGTCGCGCTCGGCGAAGTCGACAAGGGCTTGAAGGAAACGCCGTGCCTGCTGCGTCAGACCAACGGCACGACGCTCTACGCGACGCGCGATCTCGCCGCGCTGTTCCAACGCTTCGAGGAGTTTCACTTCGAGCGCTGCCTGTACGTCGTCGGCGCGGAGCAGAAG
Organism: uncultured Planctomycetaceae bacterium; assembly: GCA_964358875.1. Classification (GTDB taxonomy): domain Bacteria; phylum Planctomycetota; class UBA1135; order UBA1135; genus CAYHRR01. Next base: position 2,072 of record CAYHRR010000684.1, read on the forward strand.
CTCCACTTCCGCCAACTGAAAGCCGTGCTCGCGCGCATGGGCCTCGAGTGGAACGCGAAGGTCGAGCACGTCGACTTCGGCATGTTGCTCGGTCCGGGGCGCGTCAAGCTCGCCAGTCGCAAGGGCGAGGTGCTCGTGCTCGACGACCTGCTCGACGACGTCGTCGCCGAAGCGG
>CAYHRR010000685.1:0-2240 GCA_964358875.1 uncultured Planctomycetaceae bacterium
TCGACCTCGCGCTCACGCAGCACCGGGAGCGCCCGCAAGTCGACGACGACGGCCACCAGATCGGAGAAGCGCGCTGCACCGAGCTCGATGGTCGGCAAGGCGACGAACTCGAGCTCCTGCGCGTGACCCGTCGAGTCGCTTGTCCTGAAACGGCCGAGCACTTCGAGTTTCAACTCGCGCGCGAGCTCGGGCGTCACCGTCATCGGCGCGCCGGTGTCGAGCATCATTCGGCACGCACGGTCTCCGAGTTCGGCGGGCAGATAGACCAGGGATCCCGCAGCCTCGTACTGAAGCTTCGCATCCACGTGCTCAGCGTGGGCCTTGCCGCGCGCGAGCGCCGCGACCACGTCGAACGGAGCGTCCTGCGCGCAGGCGACGGTCGTGGCGGCGACGAGGAAGGCTATGGTCAGCGCGTTTTTCATGGCGCCCATGCTGCGCCGCGCGGCCGCCGGCGCGCGAGCGCGAACGGAAATTCACTCAACCGGTGCGGGCGTCGAACGCGAGTGCGGGTGATGCGATCTGCAGGACGCCAAGCACGCTGTCGGCGAGTGCGTGAGCGCGTTGGTTGCGACGCCTACGCGCCTGCTAGCGTGGCGGCCGCCGATGACGATCTACTTGGAGCTGACGCGCGAGTTCAACGCGGGCCGCTCACGCGCTGTGTTGCGCAACGAACAGGCCTGCGTCCTGCACAAACTCGCCGTGGCGAGCAAGGACGGCGATTGGATCCTGCGCGAAGACGACGAAGCGCGGCCACGTCATGGGCGTGCTCGCGCGCCGCGGCGCTCACTATTGTTTCGGCGCTCCGCTCGACGTGCGCTGGATGTCCGGCGGATGGAGCGCGCACCTCGAGTTCGCGCATGAGGGGCTGCGCGTACGCACCGACTTCTTCACGCGCCCGCCGCGTGTGTCCGAGAGCGATCTTCAATCACTGTGGCGGCGTTCGAGCGGTGCGCAGCTCGCGTTCACCGACGCGCGACTCACCGCGCAGATGAAGATGACCGATCGCGAGCGCGACTGGGCTTTCGTCGGAGAGTTGGCGCGCTTGCTGGAAGATCCGCGCGACGCTCTGCGCTTTTCGCGCTGTCCGCGCGACCTCGAGCGCTTGGTGCGCGCAAATCCGGCGCTCGCTCGTGAACTCGCCGGCGAGCGTCCGTTGCTGGCGCTCGTCGGAACGGACGCGGAGCGCATCGAAGGAGAGTTGAACCGCGAGCGTCGCGCCGCGATGCACGCCAACGAGCGCCGCTTGTCGGTTTACGCCGTAGCAGCGCGAGCGTGGGTCAAGGCATGGCCGAGCGTCGAACGTGCGACGGCTGGGATGTCGTTGGAGCAAACGCACCGCGTCGTGATCGAACGAGCGAGCGCGTGCTTGCCGATGGCGGTTTCGATGCAGCCCGCACCGTGGGCGAGAAGTTCCTCAGCGACGAAGACTTCGATCTGCGCAACCTCTCCGAGGCGGAGCTGCTCGCCTATTGGAATGCGTGGTTGCATCAAGCGCAGTCGACGAACGATCGCGATGCGCGCTTGTATTCGCACGGCGTTTTCCGCCTCGAACCGCCGTGGGACGGGCTGACGATCGAGCAGATCATCGACCCGAATCCGAGCGAGTTCGCGCCGCGCGAGAAGTGAGCGACCGCGCCTACGAGCACGCAGTCAGGTTGCGCGGGGCGGCACCGTTGCCGGATCCGGCCCAGGGCACTCGTCCAGACCGATCGTGCCGTGGCGTTTCCAGCCGACGCGCAGGAGCCAAGTCTTCGGAGCCACGACCGGGCTCGGGCGCGAAGGCGGCTCGACCGCCTCGGACCAGCCGTCGAACCAAGGTCCCGACGAGTACGGATCCGGGCCGCGCAGCTTCGCGCCGTGGTGCCGCGCGTTGCACAACACGTAGCGGAGCGCGTGGCGGACCTCGCGCGGGCTCTTCGTCGGCCGCGCGTGGTAGTGATCGGCGAACACACGGCCGCGGCGCTTCCACAGCTTGTTGAGCGCGCGCGCAGCGCGCACCAGCAGTCCCGCGATTCCGCGTGCGAGCGCTCGGCGATCGTGCGCCTCTCCGATCAGGTGCAGGTGATTGATCTGGACCGAGTAGTGCGCGAGTCGGAAGCCGAATCGAACGGAGCCGGCGTCGAACGCGCGGGCGAGCACGGCGACGGCTTCGGCTCGACGCAGGCTCGGCAGTCCGTCGCGCACTCGGACGGTGACGAGGACCGGGTTCGCCGGCGCGTGCGCCGGCCGAGCCGCGTGCG